>JANMVS010000074.1:0-2928 GCA_031392885.1 Verrucomicrobiota bacterium | reverse complement strand
GCCGGTTAACTCGACGAGCGAGCGGCCGAATTTCCTGGGATCATTGTCCACGGCACCGACAATTTCGATCCAGGGCTGCTCGGCGGCAAGTTTCAGCGATTCCACCCCGATTGGCCCGAGCCCGAACTGCGCGACTTTGATTTTCTTCATGGGGCGCCATTTACGCGCGGCCGGAGCGGGATGTCCAGCCAACCTCCGTCCGTAGTGGTTTGCCCGTCGCTGCTTTAGGGGATTGGGCCGGCCGGGGGTTAATTTGTCGGACAATACACTTGCCAAGCGCGCGGGCGTCCTCTGTTTTCCTCCACTCTCCTCATGCAAAAGACCAAAAAGTCCGTTGCCAAGCGCTTCAAGATATCCGGAACGGGTAAGCTGATCCGCCGCACGCCCGGTTTCCGTCATCTGCTGGCCGCGAAGAGCACGAAGTCCAAACGACGTGCCTCCCGCGACAAGCTCGTGGCCCCCGGTCATGCTGCGCCGCTCCTCCGCTGTCTGCCTACCGGTCTCCGGTAAGCTGTCGCGCCCCATCCCAACTCCGCCTGGCGGGTGAATCCTAACGAGACGACCCGCCGGCACCAAAACCAAACATAAAACATGCCTCGTACCACTAATGCTCCCGCGTCGCGCAAACGACGCAAGAAAGTGCTGAAATACGCCAAGGGCTATTTCGGCAACAAATCCAAGCTGTTCCGCTACGCCAAGGAAGCGGTCCAGCATGCCTGGCAATACGCCTACATCGACCGCAAGAAGAAGAAGGCCAACATGCGCGGCCTGTGGATCGTGCGTCTGAACGCCGCCTGCCGCGAGGCCGGGATGAGCTACAGCCGCTTCATCGAGGGCCTCAAGGCCGCCAACATCCAGCTCGACCGTCGCCAGCTCTCCGAGCTTGCGATCGCCGATGCCGTGGCGTTTGCCGGTCTGATCAAGCAGGCCCAAGCCGCCTTGAAAACGAAGGCCGCCGCCGCCCAAGCCTAAGCTAAACGCGCGCCGTTGCAGGCTCGCCTTCTGGTCCCAGGACCATTTCTTTGCCGGACGGGTCTCTCCGCGAGCCCGTCCTTTTTATTTTTAATGCAAGCCTCCCTCTCCGCTCTCCTCGCCAAGGCTTCGGCCGAGTTCCTGCCGCTGCAGTCGCGCGCCGATTTCGAGGCGGCCAAGGCCCGTTACGTCGGCCCCCACGGTGAATTCACCGCGCTGCTGAAACAGATGGGCGCCGTGCCCAAGGAACAGCGCCCCGCCATGGGCAAGCTGCTCAACGAGACCAAGGGCCAGTTGCAGGTCCAGTTCGACGCCGCGCTGGCCCGCATCGGCGCCGCCGAGATCGCCGCGCAAATCGGCCCCGCCATCGACCCGACCCTGCCGTCGCCCGACCTCGGCCCCGGCACCAGCCATCCGCTCACCCTCGTGCGCGAGGAGATGTGCCGGATTTTGCGCAAGGCCGGCTTCACCGTGGTCGAGGGCCCGGAGGTCGAGACCGAATATTACTGCTTCGATGCCCTGAGCACGCCGGCCGACCACCCGGCGCGTGACGCGCAGGACACGTTTTATTTTCCTGCGCGGACGCGGTTTGGCAACGTCACCAAGAAAGTGCCCGAGGAGAAATATCTGCTGCGCACCCACACGTCTTCGGTGCAGATTCGCACGATGTTGAAGGGCACGCCGCCCATCCGCGTGGTGTCCCCGGGCCGGGTTTACCGGCGGGACACTTCCGATGCGACGCACAGCGCCAACTTCCACCAGATCGAGTGCCTCTACGTCGACAAGCACGTCACGGTGCGTGATTTGAAGGCGCTGCTCGACTATATCTTCGCCTCGCTCCTCGGGAAGGACACCAAGACGCGTTTCCGCCCGCACTACTTCGGTTACACCGAGCCCAGCTTCGAGGTCGATCTGTCCGCCCAGCATCTGCCCAAGGTGAACAAGGAGTGGATCGAGATCGGCGGCTGCGGCTTGGTGGACCCTGACGTGTTCGAAGGGGTGGGCTACGACTCGACCGTCTGGAGCGGGTACGCCTTCGGCATGGGGCTGGAGCGCCTGGCGATGCTGATGTATGGCATCGATGACATCCGTTATTTCTACCAGAATGACCTGCGGTTTCTCCGACAGTTCTCTTGAAACCTCCGAGCCACGCGAATGGACCCGGCTCCAATCTGGCACCTTATTAGTGAACATTAGTGGTTAAAATCTTTCCGTGAAAATCTCCCGCAACTGGCTCAAACAATATGTCCGGATCCACGCCTCGGCGGAGGAGCTGAAGCGGGCCATCACTTTTCTCGGCTTCGAAGTGGAAGGGGTGGTCCAGACCGGTTTGGCGCCGCTCCCTCTGGTGGTCGTGGGTGAGATCAAGACCAGGGACAAGCACCCGAACGCCGACAAACTTTCCGTTTGCACCGTCGAGGTGGGTCCGGCCCACGGTGGCGTGCGCACCATTGTCTGCGGTGCGCCCAATTGCGACGTGGGCAACCGCGTGCCGGTGGCGCTGCCCGGCGCCGTGCTGCCGGGTGATTTCAAGATCAAGGAGTCCAGGATCCGGGGCCAGCAATCCGATGGCATGATGTGCTCGACCCGCGAGCTTGGTTTGGGCGACGACCAGGCTGGCTTGCTGCTGCTGGAGGCGACGGCGCCCATCGGCGCGCCGCTCAACCAAGTGCTGCCGGAAGGCGACACGGTGTTCGACATTGAAGTCACTCCGAACCGGCCTGATGCCCTCAACCATCTCGGCATCGCCCGCGAACTGGCCGCCTGGCTCCGCTCCGAGGTCGAGTTTCCGGAAATCAAATTCCGCGGGAAGGTGGACGGCGCGCCGCGCCCCGACCTGCTCGCCAGCATTCGCGTGGAAGCACCCGAGGATTGCCCGCTTTACGTCGGCATCGTCGTCACCGGGGTCAAGGTCGGCCCGAGTCCGGCCTGGATGCAGGAGCGGCTGAAGGCCGT
>JANMVS010000068.1:0-7633 GCA_031392885.1 Verrucomicrobiota bacterium | reverse complement strand
GCCTGCCGCACCGCCGCGAGCGCGAGACGGGCCTCCACCACCTGCTTGCCGTGGGCAAACCACAAGCCGGAGCGCACCGCGCCGAGGGTCATGTCGCCAACACTGAGCTGTACTATGGTGCTCCAGTCGGCCGCAGTGGCGGCCATGACCTGCTGGCGCAGAATCCTGGCATCGCGGTCCAGGGTCAGGTAACTGGCGACCGCGAGCGCCAACCCCAAGAGTGGCGTGAGGCAGAGGCTGAGACCGACGAGCAACCACCATCTGAGGCGGCGGCGGGGAGCGGGGGTTGCAGTCGTGGCGCTCATGGGAAGGGATGGTTTGGGTCGGGCCGCGACTTTGCCCGATAGGCTAGCCCGGATATTTCATACTTTGCTCTCCAGCGAAGCCCCTGAGGGTTCAGAGATTCGTCCGGCCGTGGTCGGCGCCATGGCATCCGGGCTGATGACAAAACCGCCAGGCAGTTTTGTTTTTTAGCCCGCATTGCCTGCCCGCTTTCGATGACACGCGGTCCATCCGTAGTTGGACGAACATAAAAGTCGCTGGGAGGGTGAAAGATGCGGGCTAGCGCGGCGGCCCGCATGCGGGCCGGCCTGGTTTGCTTAGACGTCCTTGGCCGCAGGCTTGGGGCCGGACTTCACCTGAACATGCTTGAGGACGTCGATGCCGAATTTATCGGCGAGCCTCGAAATCTGGTCGGCGTTGATATTGCCCACGATGTTGACGAAGACCGCCTCACCCTTGTGATCGATGACGGTGACCACGAGGCCGTCGATATTCTCGTCGCCGCGCTGCTTGACGTGCACGTCGACGTTATTGCCTTCGTCCTTTTCGCGGACAGTCACCATCTTGTTCCAACCCTGGGACTCGAGCTTGCGGCGGACCGACTCGATTTTCGCCAGCGTATCGGCCCGATTCGAGTCGTCCATGCTGACGACATTGATGCGGATGCTCTTCAGGCCAGCCAGCAATTCGGCGGCCTCCGGTTCGTGGCGGGCGGCGATCTTCGCCGCGAACTTGAGCAAACCGGCTGACAGATTGACTTCGACGAACTGGCCCTTGGCGGCAGGCAGCAATTGGCCGATGTCAACGTAGCCGACATCGACCTCAGCCGCAAACGCGGCCTGGGCCAGCCCGACAGACAAACCAGTGACAAGGAGAACGGAGCGGAGGGATTTCATGGGAGGGGAACTGTTGGTTGAGGATTAGGCCATGCGGCCGGTTGCCTCCAGCACACTTCAGCCCAGGGCAAAGTTACAGGGAATGTGCTGGCCGGGGTGGACCGAGCTTGTCGCTGGACACTTTTCGCCACCCGATGGTCCGCCGCCAAGCGACGTACCCTTCCGGTTCAGGCTCCTTGCAGCGCCTGCCCCGTCAAGGACCGGCGGGTGGCTTTCAAACCGGCCACTGGTCCAGTGTAGATAATTTCTCCGCCCGCGGGCCCGCCGCCGGGGCCGAGGTCGATGATCCAATCGGCCAGGCGGATGACGTCGAGGTTGTGCTCGATGACCACGAGGGTGTTACCGGTGTCGCGCAGCTTGAACAGCAGGTCCATCAGTCGTTGAATGTCGGTCCAATGCAGCCCGGTCGTCGGCTCGTCGAGGATATAGAGTGTCTTGCCCTGCTCGCGTTTGCTCAGCTCCAGGGAAAGTTTCAGGCGCTGCGCCTCCCCGCCCGAGAGGGTCGTGGCCGATTGCCCGAGTTGCAGATAACTCAGGCCCACGGCGTCGAGGGTGGCCAGTTTCTCCATGATGCGCGGGACGGGCCGGAACAATTCCATCGCCTCCCGCACCGTGAGCGCGAGTACCTCGGCGATGCTCTGGCCATGGAAACGCACCTCGAGGGTTTCGCGATTGAAACGGCGGCCGTCGCAACTCGGACACGGCGCGTAGGCGTCGGCCATGAATTGCATGTCGAGTTTGATCTGGCCGTCGCCCTGGCAGCGCTCGCAGCGGCCGCCCCGGACATTAAAGCTGAACCGGCTCGCCTTGTAACCGCGCACCTTCGCCAGCGGCAGTTTGGCGAACAATTCGCGCAGCAGGTCGAGCAGGCCGACGAAGCTCGCGGGGTTGGAGCGCGGACTGCGGCCGATGGGCGCCTGGTCGACGACCACCGCCTTTTCGAAATGCTCGAGTCCGGTCAGACCGCGGTGCTTGCCCGGCAGGCTCTTGGCCCCGTTGAGTTTTCGCGCGACCGCCGTGGCCAGGATATCATTCACCAGCGAGCTCTTGCCCGAGCCGGAGACACCCGTGACGCAAGTGAGTAATCCCACGGGAAACCGGGCGGTGACATTTTTGAGATTGTGCTCGGTGGCGCCGGTGACCGTCAGCCAGCGGTCATCCGGCACCTTGGACTTGGCGTCCTTACTTACACCTTCCTGGCCCGCCAGATAAGATCCGGTCCGCGACGCCGCGGGCGGAAGCAGGGCGCACGCGGCGGGGGAACCTTGAAATAATATTTGGCCACCTTCCGTCCCGGCGCCTGGACCCAGTTCGATCAACTCATCCGCGCTGCGAATGGTATCCGCGTCGTGTTCGACCACGAGGACCGTATTGCCGCGGTCGCGCAGTTCGCGCAGGGTGGCGAGCAGCCGCAGGTTGTCGTGCGGATGCAAACCGACACTGGGTTCATCGAGCACGTAGATGACCCCCACCAAACCCATCCCCAGCTGGGTCGCGAGCCGCACCCGCTGGGCCTCGCCGCCCGAGAGCGTCGCATATTCACGGTCCAAGGTGAGATAACCCAGACCGGTTTCGCAGAGAAAATGCAGGCGTTGCTCGACTCCGGCCAATACTTCCCTCACCGCGACCGAGGCTGGCAGGGCCGCGGACAGCTCCCGCATGCATTCCCGGGCTTGCCGGATATCCATTCCGGTGAATTCCGCAAAACTCTTCCCGTGCAGCCACACGGCCGCACTGCGCGAATTCAACCGCAAGCCATGGCAGGAGGGGCAATCACCGCTCGCCATGAAAGTCGCCAGCCGCGCGCGGTAGCCGTCGCTGCGCGATTCGCGGCGCCCGGCATCGAGCAAGGCGAGCGCGCCGGGGAACGGCTTGAGTTCGGCCTTCTGGGTGCGTCGCAGACGAAAGCTGAACAACCGTTCGCCCGCGCCATGCAGCAACGCGTGACGCGTGGTCTCCGGCAAATCCCCCCAGGGTGTCTCGGCATCGAACGGCAGTTGTTCGGCAAGTTGTTTGAGAATGGAACTGTGACGGATGATGAGGTTCCGGCCGCCAATGCGCCACGGTTTGATGGCACCCTCGCGGACTGATTTTTCCGGCTTGGGCACGATGAGTTCATCACTGAAGGTCAGCTTGCGGCCCAGCCCCCCACACTCTTCGCAGGCGCCTTCGCTATGGTTGAAGGAAAAATTCCTCGGCGTGAGCGGATCGAACACGTCGCCACAAATCGGGCAGCTCAGGTTCTGGCTCAGGGGGATCTCCCGCCATGGTGTATCGACGCCCTTTTGCACCAGCACCAACACTCGGTTCTGTCCCTCACGGAAGGCCAGCTCCAGTGAGTCGGCGAGCCGGCTGCGTTGCTCGGCCGCCAGGACCACGCGATCCACCACCAATTCCACCCTGAGTTCGATCGAACCAGACGGCACGAGCTGCGGTTCGTCCAGCGAATGAATCTCCCCCGCGATGCGAACTCGTTGAAACCCCCGCTGCCGCAAGCGCGGTAATTCGTCGCGCAGGACCGATGGCTTGGCGGTCATCCACGGTGCCAGAATCATGGCCCGCTCACCGGGCGCCTCGCGCAGCAATTGGGTCACGCAGTCGTCAAGCGAACGCTTGACCACCCGGCCGCCGTCTTTCGGGCAGCGTTGCCCGCCGCAGAGGGCCCAGAGCAATCGGGCATAATCCGCGACCTCCGTCACGGTCGCCACGGTGCTGCGGGGGGAACCACCGCCGGTCCGCTGTTCAATGGCGAGCACGGGCGAGAGTCCGTGGATGAAATCAACATCGGGACGCTTGAGTTGCTCCAACACCTGCCGGGCCGAGGCGGACAGGCTTTCCATGTATTTGCGGTAGCCCTCGGCGTAAATGGTGTCGAAGGCCAGCGACGACTTGCCCGAGCCGCTGGGCCCGGTGAGCACCACGAGCCGGCCGCGGGGAATGCGCAGCTCCAGATTCCGGAGATTATGTTCCCGGGCTCCCTTAATGTGGATATGCGAGGCCGCGTCCATGTCCCCAAAGTTGAGGTTTTCCCGCGCGCGTCAAAGGGCTAATACGAAAACAAAACCCATGGCGTGCCGTGGTTTAGCACTTGAAGTCTTTTTGAATTAACTGCTCTATTCCGCCAGTTAAACCCCAAGCACTCGCTTGTTTCAATCCACCTAACCCCTAGCCTCACGGTGAGGCTGTATCTGATTCATAAAGTTATGATCCTACGCAAAACCCTCCCTAATTGTTTGTGCCTGTCGGCCATCGCCGGCCTGGCCGTTGTCCTCGGACTCGCCCCCGCCGCCCGGGCCGTTGTCATCGAGTTCGGTGATATCAAAGGCAACTTCGATACCACGATCTCGGTCGGCGGTCTCTATCGAATCAGCACGCCTGACCCGCAATTATATGGCCTGAAGAGCACGTTTGACGGCAAGGCCGGCCTGCAGCGGTCGAACAACAATGACGATGGCGACCTGAATTATGGCCGGGGGGGGGCCTCGTTCTTGGTGAAGGCTTCCCATGACCTCCTGCTCAAATACAAGGATACCGCCGGTCTCTTTGTCCGCGGGTACTATTTCAACGACTTCGTGAACACGAACGGGGTGCGCAAAAAAGCGGCCCTCGGCGCTGAAGCCTTAAAAGTCGTCGGCGAAAACGCCGAGCTGCTTGATGCTTACGTTTATTTCAAGCCGACCCTCGGCACGATGACCGCTAGCGTGCGCCTTGGCCGTCAGGTGCTAAGCTGGGGCGAAAGCACCTTCATTCCCAACGGCATCAATTCGATCAACCCCATCGACGTCGGCAAGCTGCGCACGCCCGGCTCCGAGCTCAAGGAAGCGCTGCGGCCGGTCAACATGGTGTCGGGTTCCCTTACTCTCACCGAGAACCTCGCGCTCGAGGCCTTCTACCTGCTCGGCTGGGAGCGCACCCGCATCGACCCGCCGGGCACTTATTTCAGCAACAATGATTATGCCGCGAAAGGCGGCACCAAGGTGATGCTGGGCTTCGGTGCCATTGCCGACAGTGCAACTCTCGGCGCCGTGCCGCGCGGCCGGGACAAGGAACCGGGTAGCTCCGGCCAGTATGGCGTAAACCTCCGTATGCTTGCCCACGGATTGAAGGACACGGAATTCGGCGTGTTTTTTATGAATTACCACAGCCGGCTGCCGGTCATTTCGGCGCAGACTCCGACCGACGCCATCAGTTCCGCCCTCGTGCAGAACACGGCGATAGCCCTCGGCACCGCGAACCTGGCGCCGGCCTTGGCTCCGGTCTTCGGTGCAGGAACCCCTGCCGCCCTCAGTACCTTGCTCGGCGCGGCCCTCACCGGGGTTCCGGCCAGCGCGCTGCCCGCCAGCCTGCAGCCGTTCTTCCCGGCGGCGCTCAGCATTGCCAACGGCGCGAAAACGGTCGGCTTCCTGACCGCCGCCGGCACTGGCCGCTACCTGATCGAATTCCCGGAGGACATTCAGTTGATCGGCGGCAGCTTCAACACCAGCCTCCACGGCATCGCCCTGCAGGGTGAGATGAGTTACCGCAAGAGCCAGCCACTGCAAGTCGATGACGTCGAGCTGCTGTTTGCGGCGTTCGGTTCGATCAATCCCGCTTTCGGGACGAACAATCAGATCGGCAACTTGCTCGGCCAGTTAAACACCTATGTCCCCGGTTTTCGCCGAATCAAAGTCTGGACCGGCCAGATGACCGCCACCTGGGTTGGCAAAGGTCTTTTTGGATCACAGCAGACCACGCTCCTGGCCGAAGCCGGCTTCGTTAACGCCGACCTGCCCGGCAAGGGCAAGCTGCGGTTCGACGGTCCCGGCACCTTTGTCGGCGGCGATATCAACTACATGAACAATTCGGGCAGCAACGCCGCCAACATCGCCCCGCTCTCCGAGCCCGCTTCGGCCTTTGCGGACAGCTTCTCCTGGGGTTATCAGCTGGTCGGCCGCCTCGACTATAACAACGTTTTCAAGGGCGTGAACGTATCCCCCGTGTTCATTTATAGTCACGACGTCACCGGCAACACCCCGCTGCCAATGGGCAACTTCCTCCATGGGCGCAAGTCGTTCACCCTTGGTGCGGAGTTCACCTTTCAGAACGCTTGGGCCCTCGACCTGCGCTATGTGAACTTCTTCGGCGCCGGGCGTTACAATCTGATCGGCGATCGCGATTACGTCTCCTGCAACCTGAAGTATTCATTCTAACCCCTACCCCGCTATTAACATGAAATCAGGTCTACGTTATCTTCTGGCCGGTTCGGCCCTTTCCGTTCTGACCCTCGGCGCCCGCGCCGCCATCCCCGCCGCTGACGCCAACCGTCTCGGCCAGGACCTCACCCCGCTCGGTGGGGAAATGGCCGGCAACGCCGATGGTTCCATCCCCGCCTATACCGGTGGTATCACCACTCCGCCCGCTGGCTATTCAGTCGGCATGCATCACCCGGATCCCTTCAAGAATGATCAGGTGCTGTTCACCATCACTGGCTCCAATGCCGACCAGTATGCCGGCCAACTCAGCGCGGGGCACCTCGCGCTCTTAAAGACCTATCCGGATTACTCGATGCCGGTTTACGCCACCCATCGCAGCGCCTCCAATCCCACGCGCATCTACGACGCGACCAAACAGCATGCCACCACCGCCGCCCTTACCGAGGGCGGTAATGGTGTCTCCGGCTCGGTCATCGGCACCCCGTTTCCGATCCCGACCAGCGGGCTGGAAGTGGTCTGGAATCATCTGACCCGCTATCGCGGCGTCGCCGCCAATCGCACCATCAGTCAGGCGGCCCCGCAGCGCAACGGCAGCTACACCCTCGTGGATTTTGAGGATGAGTTCCTCTTCAACTATGCCAGTCCAGGCATCAAGGAACAGGACCTTGCCAACGTCCTCCTCTACTTCAAGCAGGCCGTCACTGCCCCCGCGCGCCTCGCCGGCTCCATTCTCGTCGTTCATGAGACCATGAACCAAGTGAAGGAACCTCGGCGGGCCTGGCTCTACAACACCGGCCAGCGCCGCGTGCGCCGCGCGCCCAATGTCGCCTATGACAATCCCGGCACCGCCGCCGACGGCATGCGCACCTCCGACCAGTTCGACATGTATAACGGTGCGCCCGATCGCTACGACTGGAAGCTCATGGGCAAAAAGGAAATGTATGTCCCCTATAATTCCTACAAGCTGCACAGCGATTCGCTCAAGTACCGCGACATCCTCACTCCGCTGCACATCAACCAAGGCCTGACCCGTTATGAGAAACATCGCGTGTGGGTCGTCGACGCTACCCTAAAGTCCGGCACCAGCCACGTCTATTCCCGCCGCACGATGTATTTCGACGAGGACAGCTGGCAGATCCTCGCCGTCGACCAATACGACAGCCGCGGCCAGCTCTGGCGCGTCTCCGAGGCCCACTGCATCAACTACTCCGATGCCCAGACCTTCTGGAGCACGCTGGAGGTCCACACCGACCTGCTGGCCGG
>JANMVS010000030.1:0-10513 GCA_031392885.1 Verrucomicrobiota bacterium | reverse complement strand
GTTTTCCGGCTTCGGCCGCTTGGCGCGACAGGTCGGCCGGCAGAAGATGCCGGTGGTCTTTACGCCCGTAAAAAAAACGCCCTCATAGCCGGAATCGCGCCGGACCACCGCCTGGTACATGGTGCGGGCGGAAGGAAGCTTCTTCATGGTGGGGGCAACAGCGGGAGATGATTCGAAAATTGTCATGCCCTACTCTACTCCAACCGGCGACGCTTTTCCGCCGATTTCCGGGCAAGTTATTTTGATCCGTCTGAGTATTCCTTACCAGATGCTCCTGGACTTTTGGCAGGACGGGACCGCTGGGCCCGCCGCGAAGGGCAAACGGCGCGCCCAGCGGTCGCACCTTACCTGCAGAAGTCTTATTATTCTTGGAAATTGGTATTAAAACGCCAGCAAACCTGATTTCCCCTCTGCGTTCTTCGCGTCCTCCGCGTTTCAGCCTAAATTCCACCGTACGATCACAGAGAACACCGAGTCCGAAGGAGGTTCACGGAGAAATACTTCAGCCGATGGTCCCGAAAAATTGCATTTCCCCTGCCTGGTGAAGGCGAAACCGGTATTCTCTCCCACACAAAACTCTGTGTGCTCCCGACTTGCCTCGGTGTGCTCTGTGTCCAACTGCGTTTTTTAAGATTATTCCTTCGGCAGGTAGGTACCAAGATCCGGCACTTCCTTCTCGCGCCGACCGCTGGCCAGCCGGACAAAATAGGGCTCCGGCGGCAGGAGTCCCGTATCCTCGTCCTCGCCCTCCTCATCGTCGGTCTCGAGGCCCTCGATCTCGTAGCTGGTTTCGCCCTCCTCGAAATACTGCGTGACCCGGCGGGGCGTGGGATCGAGCAGCACCAGGGGATTGGCCAGATCGCCCTTGGTCTTCACCTGCACGAAGTGGCAGGGAAAATATTCTTCGGTGAAGCTCTTGATGAAGTCGCTGAGCCACTTGTTGGCGACCCCCGCGCGCTTCGTCAGGAAAACCACGTCGGCGAAATGGATGCAGGCCGCGAACCATTGTTTGAGCACCGGGTGTTTTTCGGCGAGCTGGCAATCCACGAAGCAGAAAATGCGCGCCAGCTCGGCGCCCTGCTGCTCCAGCCACGGCTTGAGCGCCTCCATCTGGTCGATCGGGCTGACGCGCGAGTCGGCGAGGAAGAAAACGGTCGTGCCGGCGGGAATTTCCCTGGCCGGCAGCTCCGGGGCGGTCCACGTCCAGCGTTGCACCGTGACATTTTTCAGGGCCGCCAGTTTGGCATCGGCTGCCGCCGGCGCCTCGCTGGTTGCGAGCAAAACGACGACCGGGTCTTCCGCGCCCAAGCCGTTCGCGATCAAATCGCACACCACCGCCCGCCGGCCGGAACCGGGAGAGCCGATGAGGAAATAGACGGGAGAGGAGGACGCCATCTGTTCGCAAACAATCGCCTGCCAGCAGGCTCCCACAAGTCAGAACTTAAACGTCCGGTTTTGCGCGTGGTGCCGCATCCAGTGGTCGACCAGCACCAGCGCGGCCATGGCCTCGACGATGACGACCGCCCGCGGCACCACACACGGATCGTGGCGACCGCGAGCCGACAGCTTCGTGGCGGCGCCTTGCACATCCACGGTCGATTGCGGTTGGAGAATCGTCGCCGTCGGCTTGAAGGCGACGCGGAAGACAATTTCCTCGCCATTGCTGATCCCGCCCTGCACCCCGCCGGAACGGTTGGTCGCGGTGCCGATGCGCTTGCCCTGTGGCACGAAAGCGTCGTTGTGCTGCGAGCCCTTGAGCAAGGTGCCGGCAAAACCGCTGCCAATCTCGAATCCCTTGGTCGCCGGCAAAGACAGCATGGCCTTGGCCAGATCGGCCTCGAGCCGGTCGAACACCGGTTCGCCCAGCCCCGCCGGCACGCCGCGCACCCGGCACTCGATGACCCCACCGACCGAATCGCCCTTGGCCCGCACCTGTTTGATGCGGCTGATCATCTTGGCCGCGGTGGCGGGATGGGGGCAGCGTACCGCCGAGGCCTCGACCTGCGCGAGCGTCGGGAACTTGGTGAACACCGGCGCGGTGATGTCGTGCACCTGCGTAACGAATGCCCGGATCTCAACTCCACCGGCAAGCTGGAGGATCTTTCTGGCCACGGCGCCCGCGGCGACCCGGCCAATGGTTTCACGGGCGGACGAACGACCGCCACCGCGATGGTCGCGGTAGCCGTATTTGGCCGTGTAGGTGAAGTCAGCATGCGAGGGGCGGAACTTCTCGCGCATCTCAGCGTAGGCCTCCGGCCGGGCGTCGGCATTGCGCACGAGCATCGCGAGGGGTTGTCCGGTGGTGCGGCCTTCAAACAGGCCGGAAAGAAACTCAACCGTGTCGGCTTCCTTGCGGGGCGTGGTGATGTCGCTCTGCCCCGGACGGCGACGATCGAGGTCGGCCTGCACCACCGTTGCGGTCAGCGGCAGCCGCGGCGGGCAGCCATCAATGACTACACCAACGGAAGGACCGTGGCTTTCGCCCCAGGTGGAGATTTGAAACAGTTTGCCGAAGGTATTGGGCACGGGGCGGGAGATTTGGGGTTAGAGCGAAGGCAAGCAAGCCCTACGAAGTTGGCTAGAGTGCGTACAAATGCGGCCAGTCCGCCGCCGCCAAGGCTATGGCGGACAAGTCGGAGGACGAGAGTCTGTTGGTCGCTGCGTTGGCCTGCCATCCATAGCTCATCGCAGTGCGATGAGCGACGGATGGTGCCCCCGCCCGGAATTGAACCGGGATATGTCGTTTAGGAAACGACCGCTCTATCCATTTGAGCTACGGGGACTAGCCCTGTTTCCAAACAGGCCTGCCGCGGGGGATTGGCAAATCAAAAATGCCCGTTGACAGAGGTGGGGACAGTCCCAACCTTCCGACATCTTTTCCCAATCATGAGCACCACCGAAGTTAAGCAACAGACCCTTAAGCCCGAGGAGATTCCGTACAACCAGCCGCAGCTGATGAGTCGCTATATCACCGACACCGGCAAGATTTTGCCGCGCAAGTACACCGGCATGTCCTCCAAGCAGCAGCGCAAGGTCACGTCGAAGATCAAGAGCGCCCGCAACCTGCTGACGATGCTTTAAGCCGTTGCTTAGGCCCCCCTTTCAGCCGGAGCATCCGCTCCGGCTTTTTTGTCGCCGGATTTTATGCAGGCCAAAATTTACTCCCCCACTCCCGCCAACCTCCGCCGGCTCGCCGGAGCTTTGCGCCGCGGGCAACTGGTGGCGCTGCCAACGGAAACGGTCTACGGGCTGGCCGCCAACGCGCTCGACTCCCGGGCCTGCCGGGCCATTTTCCGCGCCAAGGGCCGGCCATCCAACGATCCGCTGATCGTGCATGTGCTGGATCTGGCCCAGGCGGAAGAATTGGCTGAATTCAGTCCCCTCGCCCGCCGGCTGGCCCGGCATTTCTGGCCGGGACCGCTCACGCTCGTGCTGCCCAAGAAAGCCTGCGTGCCGGGCATCGTGACTGCCGGCGGAGACACCGTGGCCATCCGTTCACCGGCGCACCCACTCGCCCGCCGGTTGTTGCGCCTGGCCGGCATCCCGCTGGCCGCACCCAGCGCCAATCTCTTCGGCTACATCAGCCCCACGGCAGCCGCTCATGTGCTCGATGGCCTGGGTCGCAGGATTCCCTCGGTACTCGATGGCGGGAACTGCGCCGTGGGAGTGGAATCAACCATTGTCGACCTGACCCAGCCGAATCGGCCCCAGGTGCTCCGTCCCGGGGCCGTGACCGCCGCCGTCCTGGCTAAATTTTTGGGCGTGGCGGTGCGGACGTTACCCTCACGTCAGGCCGGCGCCGCGGGCACCGGCCCGATGGCGGCGCCCGGTCTCATGGCCCGGCATTACAGCCCGCGTACGCCGCTGCGACTCAATCATCCGGGCCGACGGCTGCCGACGGATGTCGCCGGAATTTTTTTGCGCAAACCGGCCGGCCGGCCGGCCGCGAACATCCACTGGCTGAGCCAGCGAGGTTCGCTGACGGAGGTGGCGCAGAATCTATATCGGGTGCTCCGCGAAGCTGATGGCGCGGGTTATCGCGAAATCTGGGTCGAAACCCTGCCCGCCGAGGCCGGCGGCTTGGCGGCGGCGCTCCGTGATCGCCTGAAACGGGCCGCGGCGACCCGTAACAGGTAAGGGCGGTTGCCCTCAACCGCCCGGGCGCTTGGGGCCAGCGCCTTTATCCCGGAAAATGCAGTTGGACACAGAGTACACGGAGGTAAGCACAGAGATATGCCTCAAAAAATTGCCCAAAGGCACCAGCACCCAGCAGGTGATTATAAATTCGGGGATCACCACCCCGGATGTATTTCTCCCTGCACTCCTTCCTAACTCTGTGATCTCTGTGACGAGATCGATCTGCGGAATTTAGGTGTGCCCCAGAATCGTCCTTAGTTCGGCCAGCAAGCGCTCATTCTGCGCCCGGGTGCCCACCGTGATGCGCAACCACTCGGGCAGGCCGTAGGGTTGCACCGGCCGGGTGATGATGCCGCGTTGCTGCAACGCCCCGAAGATCTGCGCCCCGTCCCCGACCTTCACCAAAAGAAAATTTCCGGCCCCCGGGACATACTCCAGACCGAGTTGCGTAAACCCCGTCTCCAGCCGGGTCATCCCCGCGCGATTTTCCCGCAGGCATTTCGCAACAAACTCATGGTCAGCGAGGGCCGCCACCGCCGCGGCCGCCGCCACGCCCCCGACATTAAAGGGCTGCCGGGCCCGCTGCAGGATCGCGATCAACGCGGGCGCCGCATAACCATAGCCGACGCGCAGGGCCGCGAGGCCGTAAATTTTCGAAAACGTCCGCAAACAGATCACCTTCCGGCCCTCGGCGATCAGCGGCCGCAAATCCGGCGCTTCGGCCACATACTCGGCATAGGCCTCATCGAACACCAGGATCACGTGCGGCGGCAAAGCGCGCACCAGTTCGATAATCTCCGCCGCGGAGTTGGCCCCGCCCAGGGGATTCGCCGGACTCGCGAGAAAAACCAGCCTCGTCCGCGGGGTCACCGCCGCCGCGAGTGCCTGCAGATCCTGCCGCATGTCCGCCAGCGGCACCTCGACCACGGTCGCGCCAAACATGAGCGTAACCAGCTTGTAGACGACAAAGGCGGAGCGATGCATGACACACTCCACCCCCGGCGCCAGAAAAGCGTGACCCAGCAATTCGATGATTTCGTTCGAACCGTCGCCCAGGATA
Source organism: Verrucomicrobiota bacterium (assembly GCA_031392885.1). Lineage (GTDB taxonomy): Bacteria > Verrucomicrobiota > Verrucomicrobiia > Opitutales > Opitutaceae > Lacunisphaera. The sequence goes on along the minus strand of JANMVS010000030.1, from coordinate 5,316 downwards.
AACTGGTCCATGCCCAGGCCCCATTTCTCCGCCAGCTTCTGCCGCAGAGAATAATAACCGCCATCGGGATAAAGTTGCGCCTCGCGCAACGCCTTCTCGCCCGCCGCCACCGCCTGGGGCGAAGGGCCGTGGGGATTCTCATTCGAAGCCAGCTTGATGATACCCGCCGGATCCAGCCCGAGTTCGCGCGCCACCTGGTCGATGGGCTTGCCCGCCTCGTACACCGGCTGGGTTAGAATGCCTGGGTTGGCCAGTTCGGCAAAAGTCATGCCACCAGCCCACCGGCTTGGCGACCGGGACTCAAATCAAAATCCGCCCCAATCCGCGCGAATCCGCCAATCGCGCTAAGACCACTCAACTCGGTGTGGCGCTTCCCATCCCCCTCCCCACCCTGCCGGGCATCATTCTCCGCCAAGGCTACGGATGACAGGCCTCTCTCAAGCGGGGATCTTTGTTCGCGCCCGTCCGGGTCCCCTCTCGAGAGGGGTGGCGCCCAGCGCCGGGGGGTGTCGCACCCCTATGATATAGAGGAGCAGGCTAAGCCTGGATTCGTCGGCTCGCCACGCGCACCCATTTCATGCCGGCGGCTTCCGCCGCCTGGATGCCCGGCTCGGCGTCCTCGAACACCAGACACCGGTCCGGCGCCACGCCCATTTTTTGGGCCGCAAGCAGAAACATTTCCGGCGAAGGCTTGCCGTGCGTCACATCCTCGGGCGTCACCACCACGGGAAACAGCTCGGCCAGCTTCATGAGTTCCAGGGTGTGCCGCACGATCTCGCGCGGCCCGCCCGAGGCCACGCTCAGGGGAATCCGTCCCGCCGCCCGGCGCGCGACTGTGACCACGGCATCGATCAACCGCATTTCCGCGCGCAGTTCCAGGAACAACGCCTCCTTCTGGTGAAACACCTTCTCGACATCAATCGTGAGTCCGTAGTGCTGTGCAAAGACCCCCGCCACCCGGAGGGTCGGCATGCCGCCCAGCGAATAAAACAGATCCTCGCTCAGCTCCTCCTTCAGTCCGGCCAGTTGCATGGCACGATTCCACGCCCGGTAGTGCAGCGGCATCGTGTCCACCAAGGTGCCGTCGAGATCAAAGATGTAGCCGGCAAAATCACCGGCGGGAATGTTCAGTTTCATGCGCAGCCGCCACGGTGCGATCCGTCGGCCGATTGGCAAATAAATCTTCCGTCGCCCCACACCCGCGTTGACCTGCGCCCCGCCCGATCCGATGTTTCCGCAGTCATGACCCTTCCTTCCAAATTACTCGGCAAACGCGCGCTCGTCACCGCTGGCGCCCACGGCATCGGCCTCGCCATCACCCGCCACCTGCTCGCCGCCGGCTGCGATGTTTTTGTGCACTGCCATCGCAGCGCCTAGGCCGCCCGCGCCCTGGAAGCAGAGGCTGCCGCCCTCGGCCGGCGCTACGGCCAAGGGCGCCGTCCTGACTTTCACCCGCTCGCTCGCCAGCGAGCTCGGCCCGCAAGGCGTGCGGGTCAACGCTCTGGCTCCCGGTCTCATTCTCGGCACCAGTTTTCACGACACCCACACCACGCCCGAAGCCGCCCCCGCCACCGTCGCCGGCATTCCGCTCGGGCGCGGCGGCAGTGCGGCTGATATCGCGCGCGCCGCGGTCCGGCCCTACCCGCCTACGCGAGGCAAGCCGGCGCTGCTGCGCCAAAGTCAAAAACCGAGGGTCGTTGATATAATACCATCACCGGCGAAGTGACTGCTCCTTGCTCCACGCCGGTGTTTCAACTTTCTGTTTTTGCGCTTTTACGCTTTTGCCGAAGAGTCTGAGCCTGTCGAATGGGCGGCCAATCCTTCTGAGGAATCTAGGATTAATCCGCTCCAGTACGGGCGGAGCGGGCGCGTCACCTCAACCCAGCCCCGCTCAGCGCCGCGCACCGCGCGTCAGCCGGCTCTTGGCCCTTTCGGGGGCGAGTTGCGGCATGCCGCCACCGTCAAAAATGCCCGAGTAGGTGTAGTTGAACCCCTCGACCTTCTTCCACTCGATGGTCATGCCGATGAACCGCTCAATGCTGCGCGCATCGCGCCACGTCTCCTCGGTCACGAGCGTGAAGGCATCGCCGGTGTTCTGCGCCCGGCCGGTGCGGCCGATACGGTGGACGTAGTCCTCGGGATTTTCCGGCACATCGAAATTGATCACGTGCGACACGCCGGCGATGTCGAGGCCGCGCGCCGCGACGTCCGTGGCGACGAGCACCTCGAACTGGCCGGATTTGAAGCCGTTCAACGCCTCCGTGCGTTCCTGCTGGCTGCGATCGGCGTGCATCACCGCACAGGTGTGGCCCGCGTGCTTGAGCCGGTTGGCGACGTAGTCGGCGCCGGACTTGGTGCGCGAAAAGATGAGGACACTCTTGTAGTGCGTCTGCTCCAGCAGGTGGACGAGCAGATCAAATTTCTGTCCCTGCACCACGGGGTAAAATCCGTGGGAGACGGTCTCGGCCGTCGAGCGTTCCCGGCTGACCGCGATCTTGAACGGGTCGCGCAGCGCCCAGGCGGCCAGTTGCTCGATTTCGGGCGGCAGCGTGGCGGTGAAAAACAGCGTCTGCCGGTTCTTCGGCACCTTGGCCACAATGCGTTTCACGTCCGGCAGGAAACCCATGTCGAGCATCCGGTCCACCTCGTCGAGCACCAGAATGTCAATGTGATCGAGCCGGATCTCCCCCTGCTCCATGAAATCGAGCAGGCGACCCGGCGTGGCGGCGAGAATGTCCATGCCATGCGCGAGATCTTCCCGTTGCTTGCCGTAGCCGACGCCGCCGTAGACCACTGTCACCCGCAGGTCGGTGTACTTGGCGAAATTCTTAAACGCCTCCTCCACCTGCACCGCCAGTTCGCGGGTCGGTTCGAGAATCAAACAGCGCATCGGGCCGTGTCCGGCCAAGCGCTGGAGGATGGGCAGGGCAAAGGCCGCGGTCTTGCCGGTGCCGGTCTGCGCGGAGCCGATGACATCGCGGCCGGCCAGCACCATCGGAATGGCCTGGGTCTGAATGGGGGTGGGATTCTCATAACCCATCTGCTGTACCCCGTAAGCGAGGCGGTCGTTGAGGCCGAGCGCGGTGAACGGCGTGGCCATCTTGGGCACCTCGGCCAGCGGCTTGGGTGCATGGGTGGCGCGGGGAGCGTGAACCGCCGGCCGCATTGACTGAGCCGGTTGAGTGTAAGGATGCCGGGGCGCAGGCTGGCGCGCAGGACCAACCGGCCTGACGGGATGGACGGCACCGGGCCTCTCAGGACGGTGATGGCCGCCCTTGGGAGCAGTCGGTTTGGTGGGTTTATGAGCCGGTTTGGTCTCGGGACGTTTGTCGTCCTTGCTGAAGGTCTGCCGGATTTTTGAGATAAACTTACGAAGCATGAATAGTGGGTGCGCTTATCAGGGGACCAATGGGGCATTGCAATCCTGCATCTCGGCCACCCCGGCAGCGCCCACCCATTCCTAGAGGCCGGCCTTGATTTTATCGAGCACGGACAATGACAGCTGCTGGTCACCAAGGATACCGACGCGAATCTTGATGTTAGTCAGCATCTTACCCTCATTAGTCAGGGTGATTTTCACCTTCTTATCGAGTGCCGTGCGGGCCACCAGTACAGCCGAATAGGCATCCTTGTTTTCGCTGACGGTGGCGAATTCAAGGTCTTTGATGGCCGCCCTGGTTGATTCAACCGCTTTGGTGTAATCGCTGGTCAAGGTGACCTTAAGCTCACCGGTGACATAGGCCACCGCGCCCGCCCCGGCACCCGCGGCTACGGCGATGCAGCCGGCCAGCCCGGGGAGGAGGAGGAGCAGGGCCAGACCAAGCAGGGGCAAGGCATGGGACGAACGGGAGGCAGAGGTGGTATTCATAAAAAAAGCTAAGCCGGGATTATGCAGAAGGAGTTAACCACGTTTCGAGCGAAGCGGCAGGTATGACAAAAACGAAGTACCCGAAAGGAGGAAGTTGGGTTGGAATTCGCTTTTCCCATTCATGACATTCATTTCGTGTGTTTTGTGTGTTTCGTGGTGACCTCAGATTGCATTAATGCGGCTATGCCAGGATGCAGACAGGCTTGGGCCCAACTTGCTCCAAATAATCAACGGCCCGATGGTCAGACAGAGTGGGTGCCCAAGGTGTCCACCAGTATCTGGCGCAATTGGTCCAGGGCCTAGGGCTTGGGCCGTAGTCCCGGAAAACCCAGCTGCCGATAGCAGGCCAGCACGGGATCCTGGGAGTAGCCGCTGGACCCAATCGCGCGCACCGTCGGATCAATTTATTTGAGGTGGTCGAGCACCTCGCGACCGCCCATGCCGCCGGGCACGGTCAGATCCATCAGCACGATATCAAAGGGCCGTCCCGCGGTCCGGGTTGCCTGAAATTTCCGCACGGCATTGGCGGCAGAAATATCCAGAACCCCGCCCGTGGGCAGGGCCATCCGATGGCGGTCCAACCCTGCGACCGTGTTGACCCCGGCCAGCCACCAAGCCCGCTGGTTCGCGTCGATGACTCTCACCAGCGCACATCAGTCGCGCCTCCTGGCGCAACCGCGCCAGAATCGGTTCGCCCAGGCCCCACTCCGGCACATGCTCGCGTCATGTCTCCCGAAATCCGCCCCGCCACGCGCGCCGACATCCCGCTCATCCTGCAGTTCATCCACGCTCTCGCCAGCTACGAGAAACTCGCGCACGAAGTCGCGGCCACGGAAGCGCAGCTGGCGCACACTCTCTTCCCTCCCGGCGACGCCGCGCCCGCGGCGCATTGCGTCCTGGCGTTCCGCTCCGGATCTGCCGCCGGCTTCGCCCTTTATTTTTTCAACTACTCCACCTTTCTGGCGCGACCCGGATTGTATCTGGAGGACTTGTTCGTGGCGGAGGCTTGCCGCGGCCGGGGCATCGGCAAGGCCCTGCTGTTGCATCTCGCCCAAATTGCCAACGCCCGCGGTTGCGGCCGCATGGAGTGGGCGGTGCTCGACTGGAACCAGCCCGCGATCAAATTCTACGAGTCGCTCGGCGCCCGCCGCCTGCTCGACTGGCAGGTCTGCCGGCTGACGGGGGCCGCGTTGACGCAATACGCCTGAGCGGATTTTCAATGCTCGATTCTGGATTTTTGATTTAGCCTGACCTGCCCTGCTATCAAGCCTAGCCCGGATGCCATGGCGCCGACAACGGCCGGACGAATCTCCGAACACTCGGGGGCTTCGCTGGAGAGCAAAGCATGAAATATCCGGGCTAGGACATTGGGCTGACAGCACGATGCGTAAGGTAGGGCGGGGTGTTCATCTTCTCAGCCGGAAAAGTTCATCCGGAAACCTCCGATG
>JANMVS010000025.1:0-7878 GCA_031392885.1 Verrucomicrobiota bacterium | reverse complement strand
TGGATGGCGGGCGTCCCGGTCCAGAGAAATCCCGCCAAAATAAGCAACGCGATCGGCAGGAGTTTTGCGGCGGTCAGGATGTTCGACAGCCGCGCGCCCCGGTCCACGCCGCGGATGTTGGTGAGCGTCAGGACACCCAGCAACAGTCCCATGAGAGCGAGGCGCGGCAGGGGGGCGTTGGCGCCCGGCCAGAATTCACCGAGATAGACGACGAACAGGTTGGTGTTGGCCGCCGCCGCCGTCAAACGCACCAACCAGATGAACCAGCCCATCTGGATGCCCCAGAACCGTCCGCAGGCCTCCCGGGCGAAAAGATAAGGGCCCCCGGCTTCCTTGAACTGTGAGCCGAGCTCGGCGAAGACGGCCATAAAAACCGCGATGCCGATCGCCGCGAAGCCATAGGCCCAAGGCGCCGCCGCGCCAACGAACCGCACCAAATCGTCGGGCAGGCCAAAGATGCCGCTGCCGATGACCCCGTTGACCACGAGGGCGGTCAGCGTCCAGCGGCCCAGTGCCCGCACGAGCCGAGGCGGGGTACTTTCCGGCAAGGATTCCGGGTTTGAATTCACCGGCGGCCGGGGGTGTGGGTCGACGCGAGGGCGGCCAGCGGCAATAGATATATTTTCACTTTTCGAGAAACGCGCGGAGGGCCTCAAGTTTTTCGGCCCAGTAGGCCTTCATCTTCTCGGCTGATTCAGGCGTGAGCAATTGGGCGTGTTGCGGCACGACCTGGCACTTGAGCGGTCCCTTCGGCCAGAAATTAACACTCAGGCCGGTGCCGTCGGCCCAGAGGATGCGAATGGATTTGTGCGGCGTGGCTTTGCGGATGGTCAGGGGGGTGCGCGGCAGCCACTTTTCCCGCAGGGCCGGGGTTTTCCATGCAGCGAAGGCCCGATCCACAGGCGCGGTGATCGTTCTGGAGACGCTGATTTCAAAGCCGTCCGCCTTCTGGTGCTTGCCGCGCAGGCCGCGTGCTTGCTCATAGCCGACCGCCACCATCTGGCCCCACCAATCAGGCAGTTGATGGCGGGTTTGCAGCAGTCGGACGATCTCGCGGTGGGGCATCTTTCCGGCGCCGGCCCGGTCGAGCAAGGTCAGCCACTGCGCCCAGGTCTGGCCGGTCGCCCGCTTGACCGCAGCGGAGCTGATCCCGTTGTATTTGTCCGCCTTGCGCTTCATCAATTGTCCGATGGTAAGAGACGTCAGGTCGGGCCTCAAGTCTGATGGTGCGGGCGCCGAATCTTTTTGTTTCCGCCGCGCGTTTAACCTGCTAGGCAAGTGGCATGAGCGAAGATACCGCGCCGAAGCTCCGCCTGAAGCCCAAGCTGGCCGCCGAGTCTGGGCCCGCGCCGGAGCCGCCTGCCCCGGACGCTGCACCGTCCACCCTGCCGGCCGCTCCCGCGGGGGAAGCTCCGACCGTCCGCCTCAAGCCACGCCTTTCCGCTCCACCCATTCAGCAGGAGGCGGCCCCCGCTCCGACCCCCGTGCCCGCCCCGCCTGAAATGCCTCCGCCTCCAGCTGCACCCGAGGCGATCGTCCCGGAGGCCGACGCGAAGCCGGCCATGAAATTCAGTCTCCGCCCGAAAACCGCCTCCACCGCGCCCATATCGGCACCAGCCGTCTCGGCGGCGGCGGCGCCGACCCCGGTGGGAGAATCCGCTCCGACTCCCACGGAAAAATTGCCAGCGGTGCTGAACGCGCCTCCGCCTGTCGTCGGGGCCGACCCGGGCGGGCAAGGTTTGCCGGCTGAAATTATCGCGATTAATCTGGCCGCCGCCGCACCGTTTCCCCCGCCCGGTTTGGGAAAATTTCCGCCGCCCCCCGGATTGCGACCAAGCGATGCGACCGCCGACCCGGGCGCCGGCGCGCCCAAGCCCGCTAACAGCAAGCGCCAACCGGCGGCCGGTTCGAAGAAAAAAACCGTCATTTTACTGGGCGGCGGGGCGGCCGCTCTGCTGGTGTTGGGCGCCGCCGCATTTTTCCTGCTGCGGCCCAAGGAAATCCCGCCGCCGCGGCCGCGCCCCAAGCCGGCAGCCAAGCCAGTGGTGGAAAAACCGCCGGAACCGGTTCCGGAACCGGTCGTGGCGGCCGTCGTCGAAAAGCCCGTCGCCCCCGTGGTCAAAGAACCTGTGGTCAAGGAACCCGTGGTGGCGGAACCAGTGATCCCCGCTCCCCCGGTCTACGTGCCGCCGCCAGCCCCCTCGACCCTGTTCAAGGCCTGGGTGGAGAACTTGAAGATCAGCGGGGTGCGCGCCGGCGCCAACCCACGCGTCTTTATTGGCGGCACTTCCTATGTGCCGGGCGACCTGGTGAATCCTCAGCTCGGCATCAGTTTTGACCATTACAATGCGGAGACCCGCCTGCTCACCTTCAAAGACAAGACTGGCGCGAAGGTCGAGCGACGGAATTGAGACGGCAGGTCCCTCGGCCGCGGGCAGGGCGAGCCGTCCCGACGAGCCGTGACTCCCGAAGGCTTATCCGGAGGGATATACTAAATTTCGCCGACCGATCTCGTCACTGAGAACACCGAGCCCGAAGGAGGTTCACGGAGAAATACTTCGGACGATGGTCCCAAAAAATTGCCTTTCACCTGACAGGTGAAGTCCGAACCGGCATTCTTTCCAACGCCATACTCTGGGTTCTCCCGACTTGCCTCGGTGTGCTCTGTGTCCAACTGCGTTTTTTAAGATTATACCAGCATCCCTTATGGAGTATTTTCAAACCCGCGTTCGCGGGAAATCGATGGAGGGACGCTGGTATTTGTCCTACCCGCCGGATCCTTTCATCCCGACTCAATGCGCCGCGAGCGCGTCCTTGATGCTCCGCAGCAGCTCGGGGTCGGTGGCGATGCCAAGCACGCCATTCACCACGAATTGCACGCCGATGCACATGATGAGAAAGCCCATGATCTTCGTCATGGCATTCAGGCCGACCGGACCGATGAGCCCCACAATTTTCCCCGACAGCCGTAGCACCACATAGGTGAGCAAAGCCACGCAGACGATGCCGGCGATAATCGCGATGTAGTCCGTCCAGCTGGTGGCGAGTGACGTGAAACCCAGGGTCACGGCAATCGAACCCGGGCCGCTGAGCATCGGCATGGCCAGCGGGGAGAAGGAAATATCGACCTTTTTACGCGCAGCCTCTCGTTCCTCGTCATCGGGCCTGGCCGCGCCTTTCTGCACGGCGAGCATGCTCATGCCGATGCCAGTCATCAGAATGCCGCCGGCGATGCGCAGGCCGGGAATCGAGATGCCGAAAAAATTCATGATGAACGTCCCCCCGATGAGGAAACTCACTAAGATGCAAACCATGTAGCAGCATCCCTTGCGCGCCTGCTCGCGGCGGCGCTCGGTGCTGTCACCCTCCGTGATGGCCAGGAAGGTCGGCGCCGCCGCCAGCGGATTGATGATCGGCAGCAGCCCGATGAACGTGCCGAGGAAGATGGCCCAGAGATGTGTGACATTGGACATCGCCGCAGGTTCACAGCTCGTCCGGCCGGACTCAAGGCTGGGGTTGTGTGGGGCGGGGCGCGGCCGGCGGGGCGGGTTCTTGGGGGTTGCCACAGCGCCACCGGCGGAGAAATCTCCCGAGTGCGCCCGGCGGCCCGGCTGGCGCCGTTTCCTCTCCGGGCCGGGATCGTCAAATCAACTCACCATGATCAAACCCCTCCTTACTGTTTGCGGACTCCTGACGGGCGGCCTGTTGTTCGGCCAATCCCCTGTGCCTCTCCTGTTGCAATCCCCGACGCTCAGTCAGAGCCAGATCGCCTTTGCCTACGGCGGCAGCCTGTGGGTGGTCGGCCGCGACGGTGGCGAGGCGCGCCGGCTCGTCACCGGCGATCCGGGCGCGGCCAGCGGTCCGCTGTTCTCGCCGGACGGCACGCTGGTGGCGTTCACCGGGAATTTTGACGGCAACCAGGATGTCTACGTCGTGCCCGCCGGCGGCGGCGAGCCGCGGCGCCTCACGAATCACCCGGACACCGACGTGGCGGTTGGCTGGTCGCCCGACGGCAAGCGCATCCTGTTCCGCTCCGGGCGGGAGGCCTACTCGCGCTTCGAGCGACTCCTCACCGTCGGTCTCGACGGCGGGCTGCCGGAAGCGCTGCCGCTGCCGATGGGGGTGCAGGGTTCTTTTTCGCCCGACGCCACGCAGCTCGCCTACGTGCCGCGCTGGAACCGTCGCCTCGGCGCGGGCGACGCCTACATCGCCATCAAGCAATACCAGGGCGGCAAGACCTCGCCCATCTGGATCGCGCAGCTGGCCGACTCCAGCGTCACCCCGCTCCCGCGCGGGAATTCCAACGACTCCAACCCGATGTGGGTCGGCGACAGGATCTACTTCCTCTCCGACCGCAGCGGCCCGGTGACGCTTTTCAGTTACGACGTGAAGACGCGCGCGGTGAAGCAGCTTGTGGCCAACAACGGCTCCGACCTCAAGTCCGCGGCGGCGGGTCCCGGCAGGATCGTCTACGAGCAGTTCGGCTCGCTGCACCTCTATGATCCGGCGAGCGGCAAGGAGCACGCGGTGCCGGTGCGCCTGACCGCCGACCTGCCGCAGACGCGGCCGCATTTCGAGAAGGTCGGCGCGAAACAGATCCTGGCCGCGGACCTCTCGCCCACCGGCGCACGCGCGGTGTTTGAGACGCGGGGCGAAATCCTTACGGTGCCGGCCGAGAAGGGCGACATCCGCAACCTGACCCGCACGCCCGGCGTCGCCGACCGCAACCCCGCCTGGTCGCCCGACGGCAAGTGGATCGCCTGCCTGTCTGACGAGTCGGGCGAATACGCCCTGCACCTGCGCGACCAGACCGGACTCGGCGAGGTGCGGAAGATCGCCCTCGGCGCGCCGGCGTCGTTCTACTACGACCCCGTCTGGTCGCCCGACAGCAAGAAGATCGCCCTCCGCGACAAGCGCCTCAACCTCTGGTATCTCGACCTCGAACACCCTGCGCCGGTCAAGGTCGACACCGACCGCCTCGACACGCCGCTGCATGAGTTCGACGCCGTTTGGTCGCCCGACAGCCGCTGGCTCGCCTACACCAAGCAGCTCGCGAACTACCAGCGCGCCGTCTTCGTCTATTCGCTTGAGACGGCCAAAGCCGCGCAGTTCACCGACGGCATGAGCGACGCGCTCTACCCGGCGTGGGACAAGGGCGGCAAACACCTCTTCTTCACGGCCAGCACGGACCTGGGGCTCACCGCCGGCTGGCTCGACATGAGCAGCGAGGGGCACCCGGTCACGCGCAGTGTTTACGTCGCCGTGCTGACCAAAGACCTGCCTTCGCCGCTCGCGCCCGAGAGCGACGAGGAGAAAGCCGACGAGCCGGCGAAGGACAAGGATAAGGACGCCGCCAAGAAGACCGAGACGGCACCCGCCGCGGTGAAGACGGTGGCCGCGGAGAAAACCGATGACGCCAAGCCGGCCGACAAGGACGCGGCCAAAAAGGAAGCGCCCAAGGAAACGGTCAAGGTGGACATCAATTTTGACGGACTCGACCAGCGCATCCTCGCTCTGCCCGTGCCGCCCGCGAATTACGGCGGCCTGGTCGCCGGCAAGGAGGGCGTGGTCTATCTCCTGGAAAATCCGCCCGTCGCCGCCGGGGAGGGCGGGAACAAGGCGGCGCTGCAGCGCTTCGACCTGAAGACCCGCAAGACCGAGAAGCTGCTCGACGGTGTGGAGGAGTTCCGCCTCGCCGCCAAGGGAGAGAAGATGCTCTGGCGGGCGGACAACAAGTGGTACGTCGCCGCGGCCGACAAGGCGCCCAAGTCTGGCGACGGCGCGCTCAAGCTCGACGCGCTGGAGGTCTTCGTGGACCCCCGCGCCGAGTGGCGGCAGATCTACCGCGAGGTCTGGCGCATCGAGCGCGACTTTTTCTACGACCCGCACTACCACGGGCTCGACCTCGCGCAGGCGGAGCGGGCCTATGCGCCGTTCATCGACGGCCTCGCGAGCCGCGCGGACCTCAACTACCTCCTCGCGGAGATGCTGGGCCAGTTCAACGTCCTGCACATGTATGTGGCCGGCGGCGCGAAGCCGGAGATGAAGACCGTGGCGGTCGGCCTGCTCGGGGCCGACTACCGGATCGCGGACGGCCGCTACCAGTTCGCCCGCGTCTTCGACGGGGAGAACTGGAACCCCTCGCTCAAGGCCCCGCTCACCCAGCCCGGGATCAACGTGAAGGCCGGCGATTTTCTCCTCGCGGTCAACGGCCGCGAGCTGCGGGCCGGGGACGAGGTCTTCAGTTTCTTCGCCGACACTGCCGGCAAGCAGACCGTGCTGCGCGTCGGCCCCGGCGCCGACGGCAAGGATGCGCGCGACGTCACCGTCGTGCCCGTGGCCAGCGAGACTGCGCTGCGCAACTTGGCTTGGATCGAGGGCAACCGCCGCCGGGTCGACGAACTCAGCGGCGGCCGGTTGGCCTACGTCTATCTGCCGAACACCGCGGGTGCGGGCTTCACGAGCTTCAACCGCTACTATTTCGCGCAGGTCGGCAAGGAAGGCGCCGTGCTCGACGAGCGCTTCAACGGCGGCGGCCAGCTCGCCGACTACATCATCGACTACCTGCGCCGTCCGCTGATGAGCCTGAACCTCAGCCGCGAGGGCGAGCTCGCCCGCTCGCCCGCCTCGGCCATCTACGGGCCGAAGGTGATGCTGATGAATGAATTTGCCGGCTCCGGCGGCGACGCGATGCCTTGGTATTTCCGCAAGGCGGGCGTCGGGCCGCTCGTTGGCACGCGCACCTGGGGCGGCCTGGTCGGCATCGGCGGCTATCCGCCGCTGATCGACGGCGGCAGCGTGACGGCGCCGCGCTGGGCGCTCTTCGGCACCACCGGCCAGTGGGAGGTGGAAAACATCGGCATCGCGCCGGACGTGGAGGTCGAACTCGATCCCAAGCTCGTGCGCGAGGGCCGCGATCCCCAGCTCGAAAAGGCGGTCGAAATCGCGCTCGACTTGTTGAAGAAGAATCCGGCGCCGGCGAATCCCGTGCCGGCCTTCCCCAACTATCATCCCCGCCTGCCGGCCAAGCCCTGAGCCGTGGACTTGAATGGGCGGGACGAGCGTCCCGCCCGGTTCTCACCAGACATCGACCGGGCCCTTGGGCACGGGGATGGCACCGCGGCGCAACAGGGCCGGGTCGTCGGGGTCGAGCATGAAGGACGCCACCATCGGGTCAGGTCGGAACCTCGGCAGCAATTCGCCGTGGGCGTCGAGGAAGGGAGCGCGCCATCGCTCGTAGTTCACCAGCAAGGCTTCGAATTCCGCGCGGGTGCTGAATTGCGTGATGCCTTTCTTGAATTCTTTGGCCGGACCGAAGCGTTTCGCATACCACGAGGCCGGCTTCCGGAAGAGCCGGCACCCGTGGTCCTCGCCGAAAACCTCGATCATCAGGTCCAGGTGTCGGCGCATGACCTGCACCCGCTCCGGGTAGCCGGCCTCGGGCCGCAGTTCCCCGGTCTGCAGGTAATGTTGGGTGTGGGTGAAGATCCAGGGATTGTAGAAAGCCCCGCGGCCAATGCTTACCCCGGCGCAACCGGTTTCGTCGAGCATGTGCTTCGCCGCTGCGGGGGTGGTCACATCACCGTTGCCGATGACGGGGATTTTTTTCACCGCCTGCACCACGGCCCGGATGCCGGCGAGGTTAACCGTGCCGCTGAAACCCTGCGCGCGGGTACGTCCATGGACAAAGATGGCGGCGACCCCGGTGTCCTCCAGCACGCGGGCCAGATCCGGGGCGGTCAGGTTGTTTTCGTCCCAACCCAGGCGCATCTTGGCCGTGATGGGAATCCCGACCGCCTCCACCATGCCGCGCACGAGTTTGGCGGTCTTCGCCAGTTCCGTCATCATGGCGGAACCGCCGCCGATGCCGGTGACCTT
>JANMVS010000569.1:0-2532 GCA_031392885.1 Verrucomicrobiota bacterium | reverse complement strand
GGATCGACGACCGAGGTGCAGGTCGTCGTGGAAGTGAAGGCCTGATCTGCGGGCCTCGCCCGGAACTGATGATTGGTTGGTCGGGCCGGTGCTGGCCGCCGGGTCGCAGCTGCCGACCGGTGGCCGCCCGGCAAAGCCATGTTCTGCGGACGACCGGTCCTAACCCAAGTTCGTCAGTTCATGAGAAACGTGAAAATAGTTTCAGGGGAGAACTTGTTTTGGTGGCGAGGCCGCTCAGAGGAGAGGATTGCGCGCGGGTGATGTAGTGCCGAACACCCCCTTGTCGGAGGTCGTGATTGGCCCGATACTGCCGGCGTGTTCCTCCGTCGAAAAGACAAACAGGCCCGGGGAGTCGGTTACAGTTATTGGCATCTCTGCGAGACCGTGCGCACGGCGCGGGGACCACGACAGCGCGTCGTCGCTTCACTGGGGAAACTCGACGAGAAGCAGGTCGCCGGGCTGCAAGGGGGCTGGGAAGATTTGCCGGCCTTATTGCGCGGGGAGCAACCGGCCGTGGCCCCGGCGAGTTCACCGCTGCTCGGCTTCGAGCAGCCGGGCGCGGCCGCGCCGGCGCAGTGGGAACAGGCCGATGTCGGTAATCTGCGCCTCGAACGTTCCCGGGATTTTGGGGAGTGTTACCTCGGGCTCGCGTTGTGGCACCGGCTCCGTCTCGACGAACTGCTGACGGAACTGTTGCCTGCGGGGCGCGAAGCGGTGCCTTGGTCGCAGGTGGCGGCGTTGCTGACTGTGGCGCGGTTTTGCGCGCAGCCGTCGGAGCTGGGCGTAGCCGAGCACTGGTATGATACCACCGCCCTCGACGATTTGCTGGGAGTGGATACTCGCTTGGTCAACGACGCCCGACTCTATCGCACGCTCGACCAACTCGGGGACCACAAGGAGGCGCTGTGCACTCACTTGATGACGCGCTACCGCGAGTGGTTCGGCGTGCGCTTCGAGTTTTTGCTCTACGACGTCACCAGCACTTACTTTGAAGGTCAGGCCGAGCGCAATCCGCAGGCCCAGCGCGGCTACTCCCGCGATCAACGCAGCGATTGCAAACAAGTGTGCATCGGTTTGGTCTGCACGCCCGAAGGCCTGCCACTGTCCTTTGAAGTGTTTGCGGGCAACCGGCCCGATGTGACCACCGTCGAGGACATCGTGCGCGCGATGGAAGAAAAATACGGTGCGGCCGAACGCATCTGGGTGATGGATCGCGGCATGGTCAGCGAGGCGAACCTCGGTTTTCTGCGCGCGCGCAAAGCGCGTTATCTGGTTGGCACCCCGAAGAGCTGGCTGCGAGCGCACGAAGCGACCTTGCTGGAAGAAACCGAGTGGCAACAAGTCCAGGCCGGGCTCGAAGTCCGGCTGGTCGCGCACCCCGACGGCGAGCCGGGCGAGCGCTATGTGCTGTGTCGCAGCGACGCGCGGGCGGAGAAAGAACGGGCCATGCTCCAGCGCCAGAGTGACCGATTGACCGCCGAACTGGTCAAGATCGACGCCTGGCTGCGGCGCAGTCCGCAAAGCGATCACGAAGTCGTGGGCCGCCGCATCGGCCGTCATCTCGGCAAAAATCCGGCCGCCGCCGCGATCCTCTGCGCCGAGGTCCGGCGCGACGAACAAGGCCGAGCCTGCTGCCTGCAAATCACGAGCGCACTCGACGCCGGTCAAACGACCTACCGCCAAAAAGGAGCCTATCTCCTGCGCACCAATTGCGAGGAAACCGACCCGGTTTTATTATGGCGGTGGTACATCCAGCTCACGCAGGCGGAAGCCGCGTTTCGCACCGCCAAAAGCGACTTGGGCCTGCGCCCAGTCTTTCACCAAAAAGAAGATCGGGTGCAGGCGCACATTTTGGTGTGCTTCCTCGCACTGGCGCTGTGGCGCACACTTGAACAATGGATGCAAACCAAGGGCCTGGGGACCTGCGCGCGGCAATTGGTCAAACAGCTCGCCGGCATCAAGAGTGCGGACGTCGTGCTGCCGATCAAACGTGCGGAAGTAATCACCGAACTCCGGCTCCGGGTGGTGACCACGCCCGAACCCGCTACCGCCCAATTGCTCGCACACCTCGGCTTACGCCTGCCCAAAGGCACGCGCCTCATCAGCAATGTAGTGCCGAAAATCACCCTCTAAATCATATAAACATTTGCATGCCAAACTTACCGTTTTTCGAACTGACGAACTCGGGCTAAACGGTGGCGCGCCAATCTAACGTCTGTTTGTTAAGGGACGTTGGTATCAGTTGGGCTCAAATTGGGCTTTTGCGTTATTTTGCGCCAATTCGGGCATGAATTTGACGTGGCTGTCGGGTGAAGCGACGGCGTCCGAAATGTCGTGATTTAAGTCGAGTTGGCCGGCAGACGCCAACTTTTCGAGGCAAACGCGGCGCGCGTCCAAGACTTCGTCGCGGTTCAAATAGCCGGGCAGAAAAACGTAGCCGTCCTCGACCATGCGCGCGCGCAGTTCGTCAGCATTCGCGACGGCATCCGACGAATCGCGCAGCCAGCCGAAAGCTTCCGGCGCGGTGTCGAG
>JANMVS010000533.1:0-7495 GCA_031392885.1 Verrucomicrobiota bacterium | reverse complement strand
GCGAGGACCTTCTGGCCGCCATAAAGTTTGACGCCCAGACGCTTCGAGACGCTGTCGCGGCCGTTGCTGGATGATTTCTGACCTGTTTTATGTGCCATGGCAGTGGTTGCTTAAACGGTGATGGATTCGATCTTGATGACTGAGAGTTCCTGGCGGTGGCCGCGCTTGCGCTCCATGCCCTTGCGCTTCTTCTTCTTGAAGACGATGACCTTCTTGGCGCGCTTGTTCTCGAGGACCTTGGCCTTGACCGAGGCGCCCGGGAGAAAGGGGGTGCCAACCTTGAAATTCTCGCCTTCGCCCGCGGCGAGGACTTCATTGATTTCGATCGTGGAACCGGCTTCCGTCTTGGGATAGCGGTCAACGATGAGGATATCGCCCTCGCTGATCGAGAACTGCTTCCCCTGCGTTTTGATAGTGGCTTTCATAAGTTCAAAGGGCGAAATAAGGGGAGTGCCCATGGGGTAAGCAAGAATTATTTTTGCCGATGTGGCTCCTGCGCTATCTTCCGCGCTTTTCGGGTTTAACGAACAGGTAGTTGACCAGAAAACTAAGGCCCATGACGCCGCTTAAAGTGCGGATATTGCGCATGGCGCCAACCACGGCGCTCAACTCACTGGCAGCAGGCTCCCGGAGGTTTACCAACAGCAGGCAGCTGAGGAGGGCGAACACCGGTTGAACTAAAAATAAAACATGATAAATCGCTAGCGGGCTGTGCCCTTGCGCAATTGCCCAGGCCAAAATCTGACCCCCAATGATGGGGGAGGCGGCGGCCACCGCTGAGGTGACGGCGAGATTGAGGCCGATCGCCAGATTTCTAGCCTCAGGGGGTATCAGTTTCAGCAAAATGGTGAACTGGCCGAGGACAAAGCCCGCGCTCCAACAGCCGCCAATCAGCCACATGGGGTAAAGCATCCAGCTGTTGTCTGGCGTCAGGATGCACCAGAGGAAATTTTGCAGCTGCCACAGCCCCAGACCGACGGCCATCACCGCCTTATTGCCATAGCGATCGAGGAGCTGACCCCACACGGGCAGGGTCAACATAGCCCCTAAAGCCGCGAGTGTCGCCAAAATGCCAACCTGCGTGCCCGAGAAGTCCAGCTCCTCAAACAGGAAGACATGATAAAATGGCCCGAAGCAATTGGCGGCGAACGACCAGATGGAGCCGAAGGCGATAAACAGCAGCAGGGACCGCGCCCGGGCGATGATGCGCACCTGTTCGGCGAGCGAACGCTCGGTGCGTGCCGGCTGGGGGCTCGCCGGCCGTACACCCGGCATCCGATAAAAATAATAGAGTGAGGCCAGCCGGCAAAGGCAGGCAACGCCGATGACCAGCTGGAAGATCCGGACGGAGTAGCCGCCGCGGGAGAGCACATAACCGGTGAGCAGGACAAAGATGAGGGTTGCGCCTTGGCAAAAGCGGTTGCGCTGGCCGAAAAAGCGCCCACGCAGACGGGGTGGCACCAAACCATGCATCCAACTGTTCCAGGCCACGGCGAGGGAAGCATTGAAGAGGCTGGAGACAAAAAACCAGGGCAGCAGGAATTTACCCATGGCCACCGGGTCGGTCAGCGGCAGCGAGGGCAGTTTCCAGCCGAGCCAGGCCCAGCAGGCGGTGTGGAGGGCGGCGAGCGTGATGGCGGTGGGCTTGACGCGCAACCAGCGGGCAATGAACGGCGAATAAAAAACCTGCAGGAAGTTGCAGACGAAGGGCAGGGAGACGAGATTCCCGATGGTCGGCTTGGAGAGGGCCAGGCCCTTGGTCACGAGGGCGGTGATAAAAATATTCACCGGCAGTGACATTGTGACGATGGGCGCGGCCAGCATCCCTTCCGCGGTGCTCGCGCGCATGCCGAGGCGCAGGCGCTCGCGCTGCACGGAAAGTAAGGATGTGACTGATATTGCCGGCACCATGATCGGCCCGCATGCTGGACTTGTGCCCCGGCTCGTAAACCCGAAAGAGTTTTTATCACACGATACCATCGCGCACGCCCGGTCGCTCCTGGGGCGCCTCTTGGTCCGTACCACGGCGCAGGGTTGTAGTCGGCATGTCATTACCGAGGTCGAGGCCTACGATGGAGAGCGGGATCGGGCCTGTCATGCCAGCAAGGGCCGCACGCCGCGGACCGAGGTCATGTATCAGGCGGGCGGCATCTGGTACGTCTATCTGTGCTATGGCCGGCACGAGATGCTCAACCTTGTGACCGGGCCCGCGGACTATCCCGCCGCGGTGTTGATTCGGGGGGTGGCGGACATCGCCGGGCCGGGGAGGTTGACCAAGCGGCTGGGCATCGACCGGCGACTCAACGGCCGGGCGGCCCGGCCGGAGCAGGGGCTGCATTTGGAGGAGAGTGGCATTTTGCTCCCAGCCCGGCGAATCAGGACGAGTCCGCGCATCGGCGTGGCTTATGCGGGCTCCCCGTGGGCCCAGAAACGGTGGCGGTTCTATTTCGCTGCCACCGGCGCTTCGTAGTTGCTGAGCAACAGCGTGGCCGCACCAAAGTTCAGCTTGAGCTGCATCTTGACCGGCAGATTGCTCGCGTCCTGGGAAATCCAGACTTTGATTTCACCGCCTTTCTTGAACAGGCCCTTGGGATCTTTTTCCATGCGCGGGATGAGTACGAGAGTCCGAAAGGTGCCAAGGGGGGTGCTGACCTCCTCGTAGTGGTCGGCGTAGATGGAGAGCGGATAAAAATCCCGGCCGAACTGCACCAGCAGGGCGCGTTGCTCGCCGGGTTTCAGATTCCAGTCCCGCGTCTGCACCAATGCGCTGATGAGATCCACTGGATTGCCCTCGGGAATGGGAATTTCCTCCGAACGCTGGGTGCGGATGCGGTCGGTGAACCTGGCGGTCCGGGTGGCGTAATCGAAGGTAATGTCGCTGTCGGTCGCTCGCCTGGGGTCGGCGCCACTCTCCCTGACCCGCAGCATCCGGCCGGTTTGCTTGTCGATCACCACTTCGGCTTTGTTATCAAACGCGTAGAACCCGCGCACAAAGCCCCGCGATTTCGTGTCGGTGGTCACACTCATGACGTCCGCCCCGTCGAGCTTCTGATCATGGGCGGCGATCGTGATGTTGCCGGCGTTCGAGAAAATGGCGAAGCCCACCTTGTAGGTGAAGGACTCGCCGTCCCGGAAAGCGGTAAACGGCGCCGCGCCGGTCAGGCACGGCAGGCAGAGGCAGAGGAGGAGGAGATTTTTCAAGCGGGTTAGGACAGCTGGCATGGAGGAAAGTGCGCCGGGGGTCGAGCCTTTGCCCGTTTAGATGGAAAGCTCCAGCTGGTTCTGCTGCCCGATCGCCCAGGCCTCGATGCCGCGGGCCCGCAGGGTGGCGGCGAATTCCTTGGCGAAGCCGTGCAGCGTATAGACCAGCTTCGGCTGAACCTGGTCGACCAAGGCCAGGAGGTCGGGAAAGTCCGCATGGTCGGACAGGGGAAAGGCCGCGTCGCAGTGATGCCGATAGATGGCACCACTATCCAGAGCCCAGCCGGTCGCGACCGCAGTGCGCTTCGGGTGAATCCAGGTCAGCGGCGCCTGGTTTGCCTCCAGCGGCGGGGCGATGATAACGTGGCCAGCGTAGGAATGCTCGTTGAGCAGCGCATACGGCGGGAGTTTCATTCCCAGCTCGGTGTAACGCTTCGTCATGCGGTGACCGTGCGCATGCAACATGACAGGCAGGCCGGCACCCCCGATGATTTGCAGCAGTTCCTGCGTCTTGCCCAAACTGTACGCCGAAAGCACGGGGGCGACCTTGTCGGCCAGGGCTTGGCGGCAGAAATCCACGATCCCGCGCTCGATCTCCTCCCGGGGCGGGAACACATAGCGCGGCAGGCCAAAGGTTGTCTCCATGATGAGCACGTCGGCCCGGGGCGCGAGGCAGGGCTCGGCGGCGAGGCTGGGCCGCAGTTTGAAATCCCCGGTGTAGAGCAGTGAACCATGTTCGGTCGTGGCGTGCAGCATCGCCGAACCGAAGATATGGCCGGCGGGAAAAAGCTTCATCTCACAGCCGAACTCCGCCGTCCAGGGCTGACCGTAGGCGAGGATGGTTTCGTGGCGTTTGCCGTCCATCCGCAGCCGCATCAAGCTGGCGGTGACGCGGGTCGTCACGATCTCCCGGTGCGGCGCGATGTGGTCGGAATGCGCGTGCGAGACGAAGGCACGCAGTTGCGCGCGCCGGGCGTCGAGCCACCAGCCGATTTGCGGCAGATGCACGCCATCTTTGAAGCGCACTTCCCAGGGCATGGCGCGAGAATGGCGCCGCGCTAGCTGGCGGTGAGATATTTGCGGCGCACCAGCCGCCAGGCGGTGACGAAGAAGGCCGTCAGGGGCACAGCCAGCATCATGCCCAGTAGACCGCCCAAGGCCTGGCCCCAAAAGAACACCGCGATGATGATCGCCACCGGGTGCAGACCGGTCTGCCGGCCCATGATGCGTGGGGTCAGCAACCAACCGTCCAGCATCTGCACGGCGGCGAATACCGCGAGGCAGACTCCGACCAGCGGCAGACCGCCGTCGGGCTGGAACAGCGCCAAGGGCAGGGCCACGCTGAGGCCGAGGATCGAGCCGAGGTACGGAACGATGTTGAGCAGTCCCGTCATCAGGCCCAGAGCGAGGCCGAACTTCAGGCCGGCGAGGGAAAAGCCGAGCGCGAACAGCGCGCCCATGATGAGTCCGATGAGCAGTTGCCCGCGGAAGAACGCGACGAGAATCCCGATGAATTCGTTGACCAGAAAGACCACGTCGTCGCGATGTTCCGGTCGCAGAAAGGGCAGGTGTTCGGGGAGAGACTTGGCCGGGGCCTCATCCGATTGCAGAAAGAAAAACAGATAGACGGGGATCACGGCCAGGGAGGCGATAAAACCAAAAACACCGAACAGACCCTTGCCGGCCGTCAGGAGCGAGGGCGCCACCTGGCCCAACAGGTCCTGCCCCTGGCGCGAAAGCCCCTCAACCGCCGCTTTCACCGCCGGATGGGCCAGATAGGATCGCACGAGGGCGATCCATTCGGGGAAATGCTGGTCCCCCCACGCGAGGGTATTCTGCCAGAGGAGCGGCAGGTAGGCGTAGAAGTCGCGCGCTTGGTCGATGACGGACGGGGCAAAGGAAAAGAGCAGGGCCGTGAGGAGCAGCGCAACGGCGCCATAGAGCAGCACCACCGCCACCGGTCGGCTGATTTTCAGCCGGCGCTCGAAAAGCGCCACCACCGGCCGCAGGATCAAGGCGGTGATGCCGGCCACCGCCAGCGGCCAGATTACCCCGGTGAAGGTGCTGATGAAGCGGGCGACGCCGGCCAGCAGGAGATAGAGCAGCCAGCCGCTGCCGACCAACGCGGCCAAGCCGACGGCGGTACCGACGAGTTTACGCTGGTTGGGGGTGAAAAGAGGACCGGGCTCGTTCGACATGATAGAGTCAGTGAACAAGGAACAGGGGACGGATTACCGAGGCAAGCTCGCAGCACCTGGGCCAGAAGTCCCTCGGGCCCGCCGGCGTCACCCAGTGGAAATCACCTCAAACGGTCGGCTTGTGGGGGGCGCAGAGGCGGCCGGCGAGATGCTTGGCGAATAGCCAGCGGGCCAAGGCGGGCATCAGCAGCATGGCCCCGAGCATGTTGAAGAGAAACATGAACGCCAGCAGCACGCCCATGTCGGCCTGGAACTTGATCGCGGAAAATGCCCAGGTGCCGACGCCAATCGAGAGCGCAATACCCGTGAACACGACCGAGGTGCCCATGGTGCCAAAGGACTCGCACAGGGCGTCCTCGAGCGACTTGCCGGCGCGGAGTTTTTCCATCAGCGCCGAGCAGAGATAGATGCCATAATCCACGCCGATGCCCACGCCGAGTGCGACCACCGGCAGGGTGGACGTCTTCAGGCCGATCTGGAGGTAGACCATGAGCGCGTAGGCCAGATCCGACACGATGATCAGGGGCAGCACGACGCAGACCGTGGCGCGCCAGGAACGGAACGAAATCAGACAGAGCACGATGATCGCAATGTACAGCCACAGCACCATGGGAAACTGCGCGGCCTCGACGACTTCGTTGGTCGCGGCCATCACCCCCACGTTGCCGGTGGCGAGCTGGAATTTCACCTTGCCGGTGGACAGGACCTCGCGGAATTCCTTCACGGCGGCGACGACCCCCTTGATGGTCTCGGCCTTGTGGTCCGTCAGGTAAATCATGATCGGGATGACACTGCCGTCGTTGTTAAGCAGACCGGTGGAGGTTTCCACGGGTGAGACCGACTGCGCGAGCATCTGTTGGTTGCGCGGAATGGAACGCCACTTGAGGCTGCCCTCGTTCCAGCCGGCGGTGATGGTCTTGGCCAGATCGGTGAGAGCCAGGGTGGACTTCACCCCGGGCACGTTGCGCATGCGCCAGCTGAAGCGATCGACCAACGCCATCACCTCGTGGTCGATGACCCCGTTGGGCACGGTCTCTGCAATCACGGTGATGACGTCGACCCCGATGCTGAACTTGGCGGTGATGGCCGCGGTATCCTGATTATAGCGAGAGTTCTGGCGGAGCTCCGGCACCCCGGCGTGCATATCGCCAATTTTCACCTGCTTGGCCTTGATGAAGCCAAAGGTCCAGCAACCGGCCGCGAGGGCAAGGATGAGCAAGGACGATCGTCCCGTGGTCAACCGCACCAGCTTGCGCCAGTAGGGTTGCAGCGCGAAGCGGCGGATATTGACGCGCTTCCGGAAATTTGGCGCCATGCTGGTATAACTGAGCAGAACGGGCAGCAGGAAACGGTCGGTGAGAATGATGAGGGTCACGCCGAGGCTGGCGGTAATCGCCAGTTCCTGAATGATGGGCACCTTGACCAGGTAGATGGTCAGAAAGCCCACCGTGTCGGTCAGAATGGCGACGGTGCCGGGAATGAAAAGGTTGCTGAAGGAGGCCCGGGCGGCGATTTGCTCATCGCGGCCCTGATAAAATTCATACCGGAATGAGCGCAGCATCTGAGTGGCGTGACTCAGCGCGATGGCGAACACCAGAAACGGCACCAAAATCGAGAGCGGATCGATGCCAAAGCCGAAGAGGTAGAGCAAGCCCAGTTGCCAGATCACGGCGCAGGCGGAAGTCACCAGGGGGAGCAGGGTGAGGATGACCGACTGGGAGAAATAATAGAGCAGGAACGCGGAGATAATGATGGCGACGCCAAAAAACAGCAGGACCCCGCGCGCGCCATCGGTGATGTCCCCGATAACCTTGGCGAAACCGATGATGTGAATGCTGACCTGCGCGGTTTGATATTTCTGGCGAATCTTGGCCTCGAGTGCGTCGGCGACCTCGGCGTACACCAGCTTCCGGCCCGTCTGCGGATCAACTTCCAGCAGGGAAACGATGATCGCGGCGCCCGTGTAATCGTTGGACACCAGCATGCCGACCCGACCGGACTTGAGAATATTCTGCCGGACGCGCTCGAGTCCTTCGGGATTGGGCACGAAGTCGGCGGGAATGACGTTGCCCCCCTGGAGACCGTCCTCGACGACC
>JANMVS010000312.1:0-11420 GCA_031392885.1 Verrucomicrobiota bacterium | reverse complement strand
GCTGATCAACGGCCCGCGCGGCCGGGGCACCCTCGTGGCGATCGGCGAGGAAGCGCTCACGCTGTCCTTCGTCTGGGCGGAGCCGCCCCCGCCGCTCAGTCCCCTGCACCTGCTCATCGGCCTGCCCCGCCCGCAAACCGCCCGCGACATCCTGCGCGAGGCCACCAGCCTGGGTGTCGCCACCTTGCACTTCGTCCGCACGGACCGGGGCGAAGCCAGCTATGCCAGCAGCGCGTTGTGGAAAGCGGAGGAATGGCGGGCCCAGGTTATTCAGGGTGCGGCGCAGGCCTTTTGTACCCGCTTGCCGGAGGTGACCCACGGCCGGACCCTGACCGAAGCCCTCGCTGCGCTGCCCGCCGGAACCACCCGCCTGGCCATCGACAACTATGAGGCCGCGGCCCCCCTCGCCACCTGCCTCCTGCCGGTGGGTGGCTCGCCTGCGGTGCTCGCCCTGGGTGCCGAGCGTGGCTGGTCCGCGGCGGAGCGCGAATTATTGCGGCACCACGGTTTCACCCTCGTCCACCTCGGCGCCCGTGTGCTGCGGACCGAGACAGCCTGTGTCGCCGCCGTGACTTTGCTCAAGGCAAGGCTCGGCTGGCTCTGAATACACCCACGGTCGGCTGGCGCGTGCCTTTGCCGAGCCGTTTCACACAGGTCCAACCTTCGGGCGAGAGCTCAATCTCGCCCGGCATCTCAAACACGACGAGGGGATCTGGCTGGCCGGCCAGGAATTCGCTGAGCCGCCCAAAAAGCTTCGGCGCAACCTCGCGGATGATTTCATAGGGCGGGTCAATGAACACCAAATCAGGCACCGGGCCCCAGGGCACGCTGGTGGCGTCGGCAGTGATGACCTGCAGTCCCCGGTTCTCCCGGCCGATACTTTTGCAGACCGCGCTGATGTTCTGGTTGATAAATGCCGCCGTCCGGGCGTTTTTTTCCACCCACACCCCGCCGGTGGCCCCGCGACTGAGCGCTTCCAATCCGTAGGCTCCACTGCCGGCGAATAGATCCAGAAATGTCGCCCCGGGCACCCGCAGGGCCAGGCTGGAAAATACCGCCTGCCTTAGCGCGTCGGTCGCCGGGCGGATCGCATCGCCCTTGGGCAGATGCAAAGGGATGCCGCGGGCCTGTCCGCCGGTTATTCGCATGACCACTCCCGGGCGCCAATCCGCTCTTTCCAGGACTTGGTATCCCATTCTGGCGCAATATGCGGAACACTTCTTGCTGGTTGCGGTTTTAACATAACATTTGCTCGTCGCCAGTGGACAATTTACATCATCCTCTGCCGCTGTGGGGTTGACCTCCTCACTGGCCATACTGCGCACAAAGGCAATGCCTTACCTAATTCACCAAGCATGTTATCCCGCCTCACACTCAGGCTGATCGCCGTTGCCCTGTTGACTGGCGGCGTCCTACGTGCCGAAGAGCGGAACGTCTGGCCCCTGTCCGTTGAGCAGGTTGGGCCCACGGGGAAAACCGAGTCCGGTGAATACCTCGGGCCGCTCTTTTTCAGCAAGACGCGGGAAGATGGGGCCCAATTGAAGGGTCTCCGACCGATTTATATGCAGGTCGCCGA
The DNA here is from genome assembly GCA_031392885.1 of Verrucomicrobiota bacterium. Classification (GTDB taxonomy): domain Bacteria; phylum Verrucomicrobiota; class Verrucomicrobiia; order Opitutales; family Opitutaceae; genus Lacunisphaera. The sequence goes on along the minus strand of JANMVS010000312.1, from coordinate 9,844 downwards.
CGGCCCGCGCCAGACGACCCTGCTGCTCTATCCCCTCTTCACCTGGCAGCAGGAGGAAGCCTTTCGGTCCTTCAGTTTTTTCCAGCTGGTCAACGTCCGCCGGCAAACCGGACCCGACCACCAGACCATTCGCAATTTCGATGTCTGGCCGTTTTACTTCTCCCGGAACACGGGTGTTCCCGCCTCAAGCTACCAGGCGTTGTTCCCGTTCGGCGGCACAATCAAGGAGAGGCTCGGTTATGATCGGCTGAATTTTGCCCTTTTTCCGCTGTATCTGGAAACGGAAAAAAACGGCAATCACGTCACGCACGCCCCCTGGCCGTTCCTACGCTTCATTGACGGCGAAGGGCACCACGGCTTCGAGTTTTGGCCGCTTTTCGGCCGCCGGGGTCGCGCCGGCGACTATGACAGCCAATTCTATCTCTGGCCGCTCATCTACAAATCGACGAAGAATCTCTCCGCTCCCCGGCCCGATGAAAATTTGGGCGTGCTTCCGTTCTACACCCGCGACACCGCCCCAGGTTATATCAGTGAAAATTACGTCTGGCCTTTCTTTGGCTACACTCATCGTACGAATCCCTACCAGTATAGTGAGCAGCGCTACCTCTGGCCTTTCCTGGTGCAGGGCGCCGGCGACCAACGCTCCGTCAATCGCTGGGCTCCCCTTTATACCCACTCCGTGATCAAGGGTTACGACAAGACCTGGCTTGCCTGGCCGCTCTTCCGGCACGCCCGCTGGACCGAGCAGGGCCTCATACAGGAGCAGAGCCAGGTTTTCTGGTTCGTCTACTGGTCGCTGACCCAACGCAGTGCCACCAACCCCGCCGCCGCCCCGGCTCACAAAACTCATCTTTGGCCTCTGCTCAGTTCCTGGGACAATGGCGCCGGCCGCCGTCAGCTGCAGTTGCTCAGTCCGCTGGAGGTCTTCTTCCCCACCAATGAACCGGTTCGCCAGCTTTATTCACCACTCTTCGCCCTCTTCCGTTACGATCAGCGCGCCCCGGATGAGGCGCGCACTTCCCTGCTGTTCAGCCTGGTGAGCTGGAACCGTTCCCCGACCGAAACTGAATTCCACCTCGGCCCGTTTTTCAACACCCGCCAGACCGCGGGGCATTCGCGCGTCACGGTGGGCAACGGTCTGTTCGCCTGGACGCGCTCGCCCGGCACCGGCCGGTGGCGGTTTTCCCTGTTCGATTTTTTCCCGAAAGCAGATAACAAGGTCGGAGAAGCCCCGTCGCCATGAAATACCTGACCATCGTCTTTGCCCACATCGGCGGCACGCTGCTGCTGATGGTGCGGGCACTGAAATACACGCCGACGCTGCCGCGCCAGTTCCCGCGCTTTATTGAGCAGTGCTACCTCATCGGGTACACGACACTGCCCATTGTCACCATCCTGACCTTCTTCATCGGCAGCGTGCTCGCCCTCCAAAGCGGCTACAGTATGGAGAATTTTGGCACCAAGCAATACATTGGCACCCTCGTCGGCCTCACCATGGCGCGCGAACTCGGGCCCATGATGGTGGCCATCTTGGTCACGGGCCGGGTTGGCTCCGCCATCACCGCTGAGTTGGCCTCCATGAAGGTATACCAGGAGGTGGATGCGCTCGTCACCATGAATATTCCGCCGGAGCGCATGCTGGTGCTGCCGCGACTGGCCGCGATTCTCGTCATGATGCCGGTGCTGACCATCATCGGCAACCTCTGCGGTTGGTATGGCGGGGCGCTCGTCTGCCAATACACCCACTTCATCTCCGTGGACAGCCAGACCTACTTCGCCGCGCTCAAACAATTCATGGAGCCCATGGACGTGATTGATGGCCTGCTGAAGGCGGAAGTCTTCGGCTTCGTCATCGTGCTGGTCTGCTGCTACACCGGACTCAACACCCGCGGCGGCCCGCGCGAAATCGGCGCGGCCGTCACCAAGGCGGTCGTCGCCTCGCTCATCCTCATTTTGGTCCTGGATTATTTCGTCACCAAATTCCTGCTCTTTGCGTCATGAACCCCGTCTTCACCGCTTCCCCCTTTGTCGGCCATACGTTTGGCGTCACGGTCACCAAGCTGACCAAGCAGTTCGGCCGCACGCCCGTGCTGCAAGACATCAACTTCGAGGTTCGGCCGGGGGAAATCTTCGCGATCATGGGCCCGAGCGGTTCCGGCAAAAGTGTCCTGCTGCGCCACATTGCCGGCCTCGAACAAGCCACCTCCGGCGAAGTCCGGATCGGGGAATTCGACGCCGCCGATCCCGCGACTCGCAACAAGGTCCACCTGGCCCTCGTCTTCCAAGCCGGCGCCCTGTTTAATTCGCTCTCGGTCTATGACAACCTGGCCCTGTACCCCCGCGAACAGCGGATTTGCCCGGAGTCCGGCATTCGCGAACGCGTGATGCATGCCCTGTCGATTCTCTCGTTGGAAAAGGCCGCCCAAAAGTTTCCCGCCGAGTTGTCGGGGGGCATGAAGAAGCGCGTCGCCATCGCCCGCGCCCTCGTGATGGAACCGCAACTGCTCCTCTACGACGAGCCCACCTCGGAGCTCGACCCCGTCATGAGCGCCACCATCACGGAAATTATTGCCACCCTGCGCGAACAGACCGCCGTCACGACCATCGTCGTTACCCACGACCGCTCCCTGGCCCTGGGCATCGCCGACCGGGTCGCCATCATCATGGTCGGGCAGGTCCGCGCCACCGGCCGGCCCGACGAATTCAAGCAGCCCACCGACCCCGCCATTGCCAATTTCCTCAACCCGGTCATCGACGTGAAGAATCCCCGTTTCAAACAACTGGAGCACTCCTATGAATAACTCACAACAAGCCATTCGTGTCGGACTTTTTTTTGTCCTCGGCCTCGCCCTTGCTTGGATCACGTTTGAGTCGCTGAACGGCGGCCACCTCTTCAAGAAGAGCGGCTACACCGTCATCGCCGGCTTCAGCAATCTGAAGGGCCTCAAGATCGGCGACAGCGTCATGATGGCCGGCGTCAAGATTGGTACCGTCAGCAATACCCGGCTGGGCAATCAACGGGTCGAGGCAGTGCTGACCATCCAGCACGACATAACCATCCCGACGGACGCCGTCGCCAGCGTGGAGGTCTCGAGTCTCCTCGGGGCAAATTTTCTCGGGATCAGTTTTGGCACGCCCACAGCCGCCCCGCTCAAGGACGGCGGTGAGATCAAAACCAAAAACACCATCGATATGAACGAGGTGATCAGCCAGCTCGGCAACCTTGGCTCCAAGCTCGAGCAGGTCATGGGTGACATCAGCAAGACCATGGGGAGCAGCGCAGGGGAAAGCGGCAACCTGTTCCAGAAGTTGGACCGGCTCGTCACTGAAAACGGCCCCAAGCTCACCGAGACCGTCAGCAACCTGCAGGATATCACCGCCAAGATCAAAAATGGCGAAGGGACGCTGGGCCGATTGGTCAACGATTCGAAATTGCACGACGAACTCCTGGCGGGCGTGACGGACATCAAAGCCGTTGCCGCCGAAGCCCGCACGTTTCTCGACGACACCAAAGGCCTGGTGGCCGATGTGAAGAGCGGCAAGGGCGCCCTCGGCGTCCTGCTCTACGATGAACCCACCGCCAACAGCCTGAAGGCTTCCCTGAACAACCTGCGCGAGGTTTCCAACAAGCTGAACAGCGGCCAGGGCACCCTGGGCAAGTTGATTTCCGACGACAGTCTCTACTTGAGTGTGCAGGCCACCATGAAGAAGGCCGACCGTGCCTTGGACGGCCTGGGCGACCAAGGCCCGATCACGGCCGTCGGCGTGGTCGCAGGTAAACTCTTCTGATCCTGGTAGGGGCGCGTGCCCACCAGCGCCCTTCCGGGCGGTTGGGGGCAACGGCCCCCAATCCCATGCCCCAGCTCACGCTGCAGCTCATCCCCGGCGAATTCAGCGTGTGCCGACTGCCGTCGAGTGCGCCGGTGCCCGCGTGGTCCGACTCCGCCATTTTTAGTTCCATCACGAGGACGGCAGACGAACTCTCGATCATCTGCCCGATCGAATTAGTTCCCACGGGCATCAAGACCGAAACGGGCTGGCGGCTGCTGAAGTTCGTCGGACCGTTCGATTTTGGCGCCGTGGGTATATTGGCCTCGGTCACCACACCCCTGGCCGCCGCCGGCATCAGCCAGCTAGCGGTGGGCACCTTCGACACCGACTACGTGCTCGTCAAAGTCGATCAATTGGAAGCTGCGATCCGCATCCTTGCGGCCGCCGGCCATCGCATGATACGCTAGCCGTTGTGCTCTGACCCGAACCATCCATGGACGGCCATCACGAGACGGGCGCAGAGTAACCTATTGGGTTACTCGACACAGGCTCAGTCTATCTGGAGCCAAGGAGCAGGTGAAGAATGCTTGGTGAAGCAGCGTGGGCGCGGATCGACTATTTTCTGCGGTAAATGCCATCGAAGGCATCGGTCCAGTTCTTGCCGCCATCCGTGGACTGCTCCCAATGCTGGCGCACGGAACCATCGGGGTTGGGCGTCCAGGTTATTTTCTCCATGGTGGACTGGCCGCGCACCTTGTGCTCGCCAGTCAGCACCATGTTGCCTCCGACGATGCCACCGGCCAGCTCGAGGACCCCGCCGCCGGCGCCGACCCAGAATTGCTGCCACTGTTTATTGGCCCGATTGTAGACGTTAAGGCTCTTGCCATCACCGCCACCGGCGCCGGCCCAATTCTCCAGCAGGCCGGCCCCCTGGGCGATCGGTTCAATTTTATTCGAGCCCGCCGGCTTGCCGTCCGGAGTGGTGACAGCCCAATCGCCAATCCAGAAATCGAACTGATGCGACTCAGGCGGCAGGACCGGTGGTCGGGTATTTTGGGCAACGGCGGCCACTGAAAGGGCGGCCGCAAAACAAGAAACCCAAAGGAGATTTTTCATACTAGTGATAATCAGACGACAAGGCTGCCGCCCTGCAATCCGCCAGTGTAAAACTTATTCCTTCATCCCGAAATAGGTGGAATGTTTCCGGTCGAGCGCACCGAGCGGCCCGTCGCGACAACTCGCCCTACCCGAAATCCAGTAATCAAGGGCTGCTGGTATCGCGCCCCCGGTTGGCTCGATCGCTGGAGGCACCGCACGAGGTTGTCCAAACTAACGGCCACCGTGGATCAGCGGCAGACGAGCATATCTATCCGACTAGGTCTTCGGTCCGCCCTGGGCGAGATTGCGCGCGCGCAGCCGCAGACCGTTGAGGCGGATGAAACCGGTGGCGTCGCTCTGGTTGTACCAGCTCTTCACCCCTTCCATCGACGCGATCTTGTCGTCGTAAAGCGAGTACTTCGACTTGCGGCCGCAGGTGATGATATTGCCCTTGTAAAGCTTAAGTCGGACCGTGCCGGTCACGAAACGCTGGCTTTCGTCGACCATCGCTTGGAGCATCTCGCGTTCGGGGGCGAACCAGAAGCCGTTGTAGACGAGCTCCGCGTATTTCGGGATGAAACCGTCGCGCAGGTGCAGCACCTCGCGATCAAGCGTGAGCGACTCCACCTGGCGATGCGCCTGCATGAGGATGGTGCCGCCGGGCGTCTCGTAGACGCCGCGCGACTTCATGCCGACGAACCGGTTCTCGACGAGGTCGACCCGACCAATACCGTGCTTGCCGCCCAGTTTGTTCAGCGTCTTGAGCACGCCGCTGGGCGTGAGCTTCTTGCCGTTCACCGCCACGCAGTCGCCCTTGCGGAAATCGAGCTCGACATACTCCGGCTTGTCCGGCGCGTCCTCGGGCGAGACCGAAAGCTTGAACATGCCCTTGTTGGCGACGGTGGTCGGATCAAACCACGGATCCTCGAGAATGCCGGCCTCATAGGAAATATGGAGAAGGTTTCGATCCATCGAATAAGGCTTCTTGAGCGAGGCCTCGACGGGTATCTTGTGCTTCGTACAATACGCGATCATCTCGGCTCGGCCGGGGAACAACTCGCGGTAGGCCTCGATTTTCCACGGGGCGATGATCTGCAACTGCGGGGCGAGCGCCATGTAGGTCAGCTCGAAACGGCACTGGTCATTGCCCTTGCCGGTGGCGCCGTGCGCGACGGTGTCGGCTTTTTCCTTCCGGGCGATGGCCACCTGTGCCTTGGCGATCAATGGGCGTGCAATGGAGGTCCCGAGGTAGTACTGGCCCTCGTAAATCGCATTGGCGCGGATCATCGGATAGATGAAGTCCCGCGCGAATTCCTCGACGAGGTCGAGAGTGTAGTGCTTGGAGGCACCCGTCCTCAGCGCCTTCTTGTCCAAGCCCTTAAGCTCCTCCTCCTGGCCGACGTCGGCGGCAAAGGTGACGATTTCAGCATCGTAGGTTTCCTTGAGCCACTGGACGATGACGGAGGTGTCGAGACCTCCCGAGTAAGCGAGTACGATCTTCATAGTGAGGCGGGATTGTTGGAAATCGTCCGTCCCGCGCAAAGTAAAAATCACCAAATACTGCCGCTTTATCGCTCAGAGATTGCCTTTTGGTCCCAGCCGGAGATCATCTTGGCCGTATTCATGAGGTCTGCTCTGCATCGGATCGGTCGCCCTACCTCCCGTGGATTTACGCTCGTGGAAATCATGATCGTTGTCGTCATCATCGGCCTGCTGGCGGCCATGGCCATTCCCGCCTTTCAACGCATCCAGCGTGCCTCGCAAAATAGCCGGATCATCAATGATTGGCGCGTTTTTTCCCAGTCCTTCGAAATCTATAACTCCACTAACGGCGCGTGGCCGGCCAATGTCGGTCCCGGCGTGATCCCCAGTTCGCCTGTTTCCATGGCCGGTGATTTCAAGGCGGACGTTTGGCGGAAAACCACGGCGATTGGCGGACAATGGAACTGGGACGCTAACATCAGCGGCATCACGGCCGGCGTTTCCATCTCCGGTTTCACGTGCACCGATCAACAATTGATCGAGATCGACACCAAGCTCGACGATGGAGATCTCACCACCGGTAATTTTCGGAAAATCTCGTCCAGCCGCGTGATGATGATTCTCGAGCAGTAAAGCCTCAGCGCCGGCCTTGGGCCAGTGTCGCCAAAATTGCCTTCTGCACATGCAGGCGGTTTTCCGCCTCGTCAAAGATCACACACCGCGGGTCATCGAGTACTTCCTGCGTGACCTCCTGGCCCGCATGGGCTGGCAGGCAGTGCATGAAAAGTGCATCGGGCTTGGCCGCAGCCAATAGCTTCCGGTTGACCTGATACGGCATCATCCGCTGCTGCCGCTCCGCGGCCTCGCTCTCCTGGCCCATGCTGGCCCAGACATCGGTGTAGACGATATCCGCCCCGGCCACGGCCTCAGCGGGATCGCTCGTGAAATGGAACGTACCGCCGGACTGAGTAACTAACTCGCGAATCTCCTGGGATGGTCCGTCGCTTGCCGGACCACCCAGAGAAACCTGCATGCCGAACAGGTTTGCCCCCAGGAGCCAGGAATTCGCCATGTTGAAACCAGTATCGCCCAGAAAGGCGACCTTCCGGCCTTGCAGCGACGCGAACAGATCGCCCTGGGGGCCGGCCCAGCGCTCCGCGGCGGTAAAGGCGTCCGCGTAAATCTGGCAGGGATGAAGAAAATCCGTGAGCGCATTCACCACCGGCAGGCCGCCCGGACGGGCGAGCTCCGCGAGCTCACTCTGGGCATGCGTGCGCACAATCAGGCCGTGCACGAAGCGCGCGAGCACCTTCGCAGTGTCGGAGATGGTCTCGCCCCGGCCGATCTGGATATCGTTCTTGTTGAGAAAAAGTGGATTGCCCCCGAGCTCGTGGATGCCGACCTCGAACGACACACGGGTGCGGGTGCTCGATTTGGCAAAAATCATCGCCCAGGTCTGGCCGGCCAGCGGCTTTTCGTGGTGGCCCCGCTCCCGCTTGAAGCGGCGAGCCAGCGCGAAAATCTGCGCCACCTCGGCGCGGGAAAAATCAGTCTCCTGTAGGAAATGCCTCATGGAAGGAGCGGTATGTAAAGCCCTGACCGGGCATCGGCGAGAGTGAAATCCGGGTTTCCCGCGCCCAACCCGGCATTGACGGCCAAGCTTCGCGCGACAAGCCTCGCTTCATGCGCCCCCTCTCACCCGTTGCCCCGCGTGTCCGCCAGACGCTTAACGCGGTCGCAGCGCGCTTCGCTCCCCGCGGGGTGCGGCTGTTTGTGTTTGGCTCGGCGGCAGCGCACTGGCCGCAGGCACCGGCCGGCGCCGATCTTGACCTCGGCTACGAAATCGCCGCCACGAGCCCTGAGCAGCACGCTGATCTGCGCCGCGAGCTGCTGCTGGCTTTGGACGACCTCCCGACCATCCGCCCGGTGGACACGGTGGATTTCGCCGCCACCACGCCAGAGTTTCGCCAGACAGCCTGCGCCATCACGCACCCCCTGCCCGAGGTCCACGCTTGAACAGAGCCGTGCCGACTTTGAGCGCATCATCGCCCGCTGGGCCGAGGCGCTGGCCGCCGGCGCGAAAACCGGCTCCGATCGTGACCGCGACTCGGCTATCCTGCGCTTCGAGCTGGCTTACGAGGTGGCATGGAAACTTCTCCAGCGGATGGCGCGGCGGCAAGGGCTGGAGGCCGCCGGCCCGCGCGAGGCGTTTTCGCAAGCTTTCAAGCTCGGCTGGATTGAGGACGAAACCGCGTGGTTCGACATCATCACCGCCCGCAACCTCGCCGTGCATGTCTATCGCGAGGCCAGCGCCGCCGCGCTGGCGGCAGAACTGCCCCAGCATCTCGCCACATTTCAGCGGCTGCTCGCCAAGCTGCCCGCCCGTAACTGCCAAGGCTGACGCACTTGGTACCACCGCCGCGTGGAACTGGCCTTCCCCGGGCGGATTATTGTCGCCTCCGCTGGCGGATCGCCATCGTTATCGACCGCATGGATTCCGTCACTTCGCTTCTGATTGATGACATCTGTTCGCCGGATCCGGCGCGCGTGGCGGCGGCGCTCCAGGCCGCCGCGCCCCACCGGGAGAAGCTCGCGCCGGTGTTGCTCGCCCGGTTGCTGGAGGCTTCGATCCGACCAGCCGAATGGACCGGGGCCGACGGGCGGCCCTCTCCCATTTTTCTTCTCTTCCTCGCCGCCGCCTGGCGGGAGACCGGCGCCCACCCGCTGCTGGCCGCCCTCCTGCGGCTTCCTGACAAACAATCCGACGCCCTGTTGGACGATTTCCTCACCGAGGGTGCGCGCCTCGTGCTGGCCGACACCTGGCCGGGTGACCTCGTCGCCATCGAGGCCATTGCGCTCGACGCCTCCGCCAATCCCTTTGCCCGCGGCACCGCGCTCAACGCGGCGGCGCTGCTGACCGCCCGCAACCACCTGCCACGCGAGGAAACATTGGCCCTCTTCGGACGCATCGCGGCGACTCCGCTCGATCCAGACACCGAGAACGACGTGCTGACCGCCACCGGGCTGGTCTCGGCGATCATGGATCTCCGCGCTTGGGAGTTGCGCGGCACCGTCACCACTCTTTTCGAACGCGACCTGATCGAATGCAGTTGGGTAGGCGATGAAGAAGAAGTACTCTCCCAACTGGAGCCCGGCGCGACCTTCGACCCGAATTCCTACCGCTTCCCGCCACCGATCACTGATGCGTGGGCGACCGTGAGCCATTGGCACTTCTTCGACGAACTGAAACCCGGCCGCGGCAAACCCTCCGCCCGTCAGCGGCGCAGCCAGACCCTGCGACCGGTGGATGCGGCGCCCGACTCTGCACCGTGGGTGGAAGCGCGACCGTATCTCGCCCCGCCGAAGATCGGCCGCAACGACCCCTGCCCCTGCGGCAGCGGCAAGAAATACAAAAAATGCTGCGGGGCGTGAAACCCGCCCACGGCATTGCTCTATTTGCGCGTTACAGATCAGGCACGAGTGTGCTTACTTA
>JANMVS010000433.1:0-5639 GCA_031392885.1 Verrucomicrobiota bacterium | reverse complement strand
CGGCGGCCACGCCAGCGGGCGCTGGCCCAGCAGGTGCACGTGCAGGTGCGGTACACTCTCGCCACCGTCGCGCCCATTATTGATCACCAGGCGGTAGCCGGACTCGGCGAGGCCGAACTGCTTCGCCACGGCGGCGGCCGTCAGCAGCAGGTGACCGAGCAGGGGTTGGTCGGCGGGCGTGGCCTCACCGACGCGCGGGATGAGTTTTTTCGGAATGATAAGCACGTGCACCGGGGCCTGCGGGTTGACATCATGGATGGCGATACAGAGCTCGTCCTCGTGCGCGCGCTTGGCGGGAATCTCCCGGTCGATGATTTTCTGGAATAAAGTTTTCATGATTTTAGAGGAGAAATGAGGCTATGATAGAAAATGATCTTCCCTGAATTTCTACAGGAGGGCGCAGAGGAAGCAGAGGATTGGCTGTCGGCACCGGGCAGGATAAGGCGTGAGACGCCGTCGGTCAGCTTGGGAACATTGAAATTGATCAACCGGCCAAGGGGAATGTTCAGGAGCTTCATATAGCTTAGCAATTGTGCCTTGTGAATCGGCAGAACAGGTTCGACTGATTTGGCTTCAATCAGGAGGCAATCCTCCACGAGCAAGTCAAACCGCAAGGGTTCTTCTTTGGCGAATCCCTTGGAGGTGATCTTAACTGTTTTCTGATTTACCACGGTCAGTTTTCGCAGTCCCAGTTCCTTAATCAGGCACCACTCGTAAATGGATTCTACGAGCCCGGGTCCCTTATCCCGATGGACTTCAATTGCTGCTCCAATGATTGACTCAGTCAGTCTCGAAGCTTGAGGGAAAAGAGAATGCATCGGTTGGTCTCTGCTACCTCTGCGCCCTCCTGTAAAACATCCCTCCTACAAAAACAACAGATTCAGGTTCGCATTCCGGCGCGAGCGGGCGGCGGCGAGGTCGCGGATAAAGGTGAGGGTGTCTTCGTATTCGCGGCGGCGGCGCTCGGTCCAGCGTTTGGCCGGCGGGCATTGCGCGGCCCGCAGATTGGTCACGAGCAACGTGGACTCGGGGAAGATGGCCAACTGCTTCAGCCCTTGCATCACGCCGGCGCGGGTGAACAGGGGCGTCGCGCCGGTATCGTCGGCGCTGGCATCCCAGTGGAAGAATCCGTGCTGCGGCTGGGCCGAGCAGAGGCACTCAAAAAGTTTCGCGGCGGCGTTGACGAAGGCCGGATCGTTCGGGGCGCGTTCCGCGGCCTCGCCGAGGGAAGTGCTGATGGCGTCATCGATCTGTTGCGCCAGATAGAGGTCGTGCCCGGTGAGCGGGGCGAAGAGAGCGTTGAGGAAGTGCAGCCGGCGCAGTTGAAGGGGGTGCGTCATTTCTTGGGCTTCGGGATAACGGGCGCTTCGCCGGGTGCAAGACTGCTGATTTCGTGGACAAACTCGGAGACATCGCGGAATTCCTTGTAGACGGAGGCGAAGCGCACGTAGGCCACCTGGTCGGTCTTGCGCAGGCGCTGCATGACGTGCTCGCCAATGGCACTGGTGGGCACCTGGCTGTCGTAGAGAGCCTCGACGGCATCGAGCACATCCTCGATGAGCATCGTCATCTGCTCGTTGTCGATCGGGCGCTTGTGACAGGCGGCCCGGACCGCGCGGAAAAGCTTGTCGCGGTCAAAGGGTTCCTGGCGGCCGTCGCGCTTGACCACAACCATGCTGTCACGGACCAGGGTTTCCGTGGTGGTGAAGCGGTTGCCGCACTCCAGGCATTCGCGGCGGCGACGGGTGTTGTTGCCGTCGCGGGCGATGCGCGAGTCGATTACCTTGTCTTCAATGGAAGTACATTTGGGGCAACGCATGGGATTTATGATTGGTCACCACTAAATACGCGAAAAACACGAAATGCAGAGGTCACGAGTTTGGGTTTAGTGTATTTGGTGTATTTCGTGGCGACTAATTCAGGGCCAGGAAGTTTTGCAGAATCTTCATGCCGCCTTCCGTGGCGATGGACTCCGGATGAAACTGGACACCGTAAATGGGGAATTGTTTGTGGCGCAGGCCCATTATCTCGCCCTCGGCGGTCTCGGCCGTGATTTCGAGGCAATCGGGCAGGCTGGAGCGCTCGACCAGCAGCGAGTGGTAGCGGGTGGCGGTGAAAGGCGAGGGCAGGTTTTGGAAAATATCGGTGCCACGGTGTTGGATCGGTGAGAGCTTGCCGTGCATTTGCCGGTCGGCCCGGATGACCTTGCCGCCGAACTGCTGGCCGATGGCCTGATGGCCGAGGCAGACCCCGAGAATGGGTTTCTTACCGGCAAAGGTCTTTATGATGTCGAGACTTACACCAGCCTCGGTGGGTGTGCAGGGGCCGGGGGAAATGAGCACGCGGTCAGGATTCAGTTTCTCCGCTTCGGCGGCGGACAGCTCGTCATTGCGGAAAACACGCATGGCGACACCCAACTGGCCGAAGTATTGGACCAGGTTGAAGGTGAACGAATCGTAGTTGTCGATGACCAGCAGCACTTTTGACAATCGTACCCTTTAATTGACAGGGGGTCAAGTGCGGGGGCAGGGTGTGTTTGCGCTGTAGCGGCGGTCTATGACCGCCGGTCGGCGCTCATAGAGCGCCGCTACAGATGCCCACTCCCTTTCAACTCCTCCAAACCGACACCGTGACCGCCGCACGGCGCGGGCGGCTGAGCACGTTGAAAGGCCAGATCGAGACGCCCATCTTCATGCCGGTCGGCACGCAGGGCACGGTGAAGGCGCTGACTCCGGCCCAGATTCGCGAGACCGGCGCCCAGATCATTCTGGGCAACACCTACCACCTGAACCTGCGCCCCGGCTCGGAACTGATTCGCGATCTCGGCGGACTGCACAAGTTCATGGCCTGGGACGGCCCGATCCTGACCGACAGCGGCGGTTTCCAGGTCTTTAGCTTGGCGAAGCTCCGCGAGATCCGCGACGACGGCATCGCGTTCGCTTCGCACATCGACGGCAAGAAACTTTTTCTCGGTCCGCGCGAAGTGATGGGCATTCAGGCCAACCTCGGGTCGGACATCGCGATGGTGATCGACGAGTGCCCGCCCTGGCCCTGTACCCGCGAGGAGTGCCGCCGGGCGGTCGACCGCAGTTACCAGTGGGCCCGGCAGTGCAAACAGATCGCCACGGACAACGGTTTTCTCGGCTCGGGGCATCACGTCTTTGCCATCGCGCAGGGTTCGACGTACGACGATCTGCGCCGCGAGGCCGCCGAGACATTGGCCGCGCTGGATTTTCCCGGCTATGCGGTGGGGGGGGTGAGTGTCGGCGAACCCGAACCGGAGATGCTCAAGCAAGTGGCGGCCACCACTCCGTTCCTGCCGGCCCACAAGCCGCGTTACACAATGGGCCTCGGCACCCCGCCGCAAATTCTGAAGATGATCGCGCTCGGCGTGGACATGTTTGACTGCGTGCACCCGACGCGGGTGGCGCGGAACGGCGCCGCCTTCACGCCCGATGGTCTGATCAACCTGCGCAACGAGCGCTACCGCACCGACCCGAATCCTCTGGTCGAGGGCCTCGACAACTACACTTGCCGGCATTTCTCCCGCGCCTACCTGCGCCACCTGGTGATGGCCGGCGAGATTCTCGCGAGCACGCTGATCAGTCTGCACAACGTCCATTTCTATCTCGATCTCGTGGCGCAGGCCCGCGTCCACATCGCGGCCGGCGACTACGGCCCCTGGCACCGCGCCTGGATCGAGCGCTACGAGGCGGGCGAGGCGACCGGTGGGACGCAGACCCAAGGCGGCGCCCAAGTCGGTAGTCAATGACCTTGAGACCACGCGCGCGGGCGAACGCCTGGCCCGCATGACCGACCAAGCGCCGGACCCACGCGGGCTGAGCGTCGTCGCGCCCCGCCAAAATATCGTGGCGAGTGTGAAAAATGCGGGCTGGTCCCGAGTGACCATTGGCCGGCCACGGTTTTAATTTTTCAGCAAAGTCATCATAAGCTCCAGCAGGTTGGTCCAGATAAAGACTTAAAACCTGACTCCATTTTCACTCGAACATTTCACACTCAGAATGATGGCTGACGACAAACGGTTTGCTGGAGCCGCAGCGCCCCGCTGCGGTTTGCGAGGGAACCACGGCGAGGTCGCCGAGGCTCCATGAAATATCCGGGCTAGGGTGTGCCTGCAAACATCCGCTGCTCCGCCCGTTTGCCCGGTGGAGGGCCGGCCTCCGCACCGGCCGCGGGCGGCGGCCGGTGCGCCCGCCCGGACGGTACGGAGACCGCCCCTCCAGAAATTTCACGCTGCAGCGGGTATGAAGACACGCTCCAGTGCCGAGGTCGCGGAAGAGACTACTTGGCCGGCGGTGTGCCGGGCGTTTTCGGTGCGCCGGCGGCGGGCGGCGGCGGATCCCACCTGGCCCCGAACGGAGGCCGGGTGAGGTTGGCGGCGACATCTTTGGCGGCTTGGGTCTCGCTGCCGGGCTGATTCAAAAAACCCAGATCGCGAAACCAATCGAGAAACCGGGCGGACCAAGTGCCGAAAGCAATGCCCCCGTAATTGGAGAGCCCACCGGACGGGGGTGTTTCGTCCGGTCTTACTTTGTCGCCCGGATGATGGCCGCGGGCATAGATGTGCATTTCCATATTGGGCACCCCGTCGTTGAGCAGGGCGGTGAAATACTCGTTGGCCCAGACCGCATGCTTCCAGTCGCCCCAACCCGTGCTGGCAAGGAAGACCGGGGGCGCGTCGCGCGGGATGGGCGGGTTGCCGCCGCGGAAAAACGGCGAAGGGCCCGGATAGACGAGGGCGGCGAAATCGGGCCGGGAGGAAATCTTTGCCAACGGGTTGGCGGGCACATCGTTTTTGCGATCGAATTCGGCCGACTGCAGCGTCGCGGCGGCCGCTAATTCCGCGCCGGCGGAAAAGCCCATGATGCCGATTTTATTGGGATCGAGCTTCCAATCCTTGGCGTGGGCGCGCACGAGCTTGATGGCTTGCAGGGCGTCGTTTACGCCGTCGATTTTCGGCTCATAGCCGTCGCTGCGCAGGCGGTTGCGCAATATCACCGTATTGATGCCGTGGAGGTAGAAATAGTGCACCTCGTCCACGCTTTCGCCGCCGACATTCAGCACATTGTGTCCACCGCCTCCCGCGAGAATGATGGCCGCCCCGGTGTTGAGCGATCGGTGGCCGGGATGAAACTCAATGGACGGATTATGGATGTGGATGATATAGCCCAGATGTTCCGGATCGTAGCCGTGATACTCCTCGGGCTCGCGGATCTTGTCCGCATGCAGATAGGGCGAGTCGGACGGATAGAGTGGGAGCACCACTCCGCCGGGCACAATGGACTGGGGCGCATAGGGCGCCGTGGTCTTGGGTCCGGGGGTCGGCAAGCCCATCGGCGCGGGCAGCGGGGGCAGGGCGACCGGAGCGTCGTCGGCCCCCTCCCGCGCCGCGAGTGGACCGAGCAGGCCGAGCAAGACCGCGACACGGAGCAGGGGATATTTTTTCAGACACATAGGGGAAAGAGATAAGGCTGACGGCGGACGTTGGCGCACGAAAACGCGTTCGTCGATGCCGATATTCTCCGGCAATGCGGTGGAGATCGCAGCTGAATCGCACGCGTTGGCCGGAGGCCCCCGCTCTGCTTGAAGATGGCCTGGGCGAGAAACGGTGCCCGCTC
>JANMVS010000420.1:0-2222 GCA_031392885.1 Verrucomicrobiota bacterium | reverse complement strand
GAACTGACGGGCTGGGTCGTGCAGATCCCGGAAGACGCCAGCCCCTATTCGACGACGGACCGTATTTTCAAGGGCGCCTACGATTTCAACGCCTCCAAGCGCGGCCGCCTGCTGCCCGTCAAGTCCGTCGGCGAGGCCCTCGAAAGCGGCAGTGCCAAGTATTTCAAGGAGTCCGAGCTCTGGGTCAAGACGAAGCTCCCCGTCGCCGTCGTGGTCACGGACAACGTTCTCCCGAAAGATGAGTTTAAGATGGAGAAGGTCGACCGGCAAAAGCGGAACGAGAATTGAAACCGGGGACCATCTCACGGTTGACGGCCAGCCCTTTCTGCAGCAATTTCCGCGCATGACACTCGCCGATTTTCCCCAACTCAAGCGGCTGCCACCGCGCCAGCGTCTCAACCTGGCGGAGCAACTCTGGGATTCGGCCGCCAGCGCCTCATTAACCGTCCCCGCCAGCCATAAGCAGCTGATCAGCGCACGGCGGAAATCCCATGCCCAGGGCCAGATCGCAACGCTCACGATGGATGAGCTGAAAAAGTCGATCCGCCGCCACAAGTGACCGGCAAACCAGTGGTCGCGTTGGAGCCGGTCAGCGAGGATGTGCAGCTGGCCTATGATTATTTTGCCGCCCGGCTCATTGGTGGTGGAGATAAGTTCCTTGCCCGCTACTTTCACTCCACCGATCAAATTGCCCTCAATCCGTGGAGTTTCTCCGTTAAGTTCGAAGATTATCACCGGGCTTTGATCCCCAAAAGCGACTTTGCCATCTATTATTTTCAGGAGCCCGACCGCACGGTGATTGTGGCCGTCGTCAATGCCCGTCGCCATCCGCGTTTGATCAGGGATTTCGTACGAGCCCGCCGCAAATAGTCCGAGATCCCGTTTAGCGCAGCCCCACCGCTTCCGGCTTGAGCCCGCGGGCCTTCAGCGCCTCGCCCACGCTCTTCAGGTCGAGCACCACGCCCGGTTTCACCCCACTCCGCCCATACCAGCCCTGATTCATCTCCAGGCAAAACTGCAGGTTGCGGGCCCGGGAACTGACGCTCTTCTCGTCGTGGGGATACAGCGGGTATATTTCCTTCAACACTCCCGCCGCGTCGAAATAGCCGATATCGAGCGGGAGCTCCGTGTTCCGCATCCAAAAGCTCATCGGTTGCGGCTGGGTGAAGACAAACAACATGCCCTCGTCGGCCCCCATGGTCTGGCGAAACATCAGCCCCTTTTCCATCTCCGCCGGCAGCGCCGCGATTTGCATCTGCACCAGGCGGTCGCCGACCTTGATGGCGAATCGGTCGTCCACAGTCTTGGGCGCCGCGTTTTTGGCGGCATCGGAGCCCCCACAAGCCGTGAGCAGCATCAGACCGAGCAGTCCGCAGATTGACCATGCAGGGATCCGCAGGAATCCGAAGACCAAGCCGCCATTTTTCCCCCTGCCTGTTTCCTGAAAATTAGTGTTCATTCGTGTCCATTAGTGGTTTCACTGCATTGATCGGTATTCTCCCCCATCCCGCAATCCTCAATCATCCCGCTCCGTGAGCAAAATCATCCCCTCGCCCCTTCTCTACGCCGACACCCACGCCAGTGCCGACATGTTGTATTTCGGCCGCGTCGAGGTGCATGACCCGTTCATCGCCTTTGGGGTGCGCGGGAAAAAGATCACCGCCCAGCGGGCGCTGGAATTTGGCCGCGTCAAGAAAACCAGCGCCTTCGACGTCGTGCTGTCGCACGAAGCCTGGCTGGAGCGAGCCAAGGAGTTGTACGGCCCGGCGGCCGGCGTCGCCGAGATCATCGCCACCCTCGCCGGCGAATACCACCTGCGCCACTTCCGCGTCGCCGACGACTTCCCCGCCGCCCTCTATGTCAAACTCACCAGACTCGGCCTGAAGCTGGCCTTGGCCGACGGCCTGCTGTTTCCCGAGCGCGAGATCAAGTCCGACTGGGAAGCCGCGTGCATCCGCGAAGGCAACCGCCTCTGTGCCGTCGGCTACATAGTCGCGGAAAAAATTCTGCGGACCGCCAGGATCAAGGGCCGCACGCTCCTTTATCAGGGCAAGCCCCTGACGTCCGAGCGCCTGCGCTTCGCCCTTGAGACGGCCATCCACGAACAGGGCGGCAACCCGCAGGACACCATCGTCGCCGGCGGCGACCAGGCCTGCGACCCGCACGAGCGCGGCTCGGGCCCGCTGCGCCCGCATGAGCTCATCATCATCGATATTTTTCCC
>JANMVS010000373.1:0-14271 GCA_031392885.1 Verrucomicrobiota bacterium | reverse complement strand
CCTTGTGCAAGCCGGCGGACTCCAACCCCTCCACCTTCCCGCTCGCCACCGGGCAAACCGAACTGGAGACCCGGTTGTTCTTGTTGGGGCATTTAAAGTCCGCCCGGCCGCTTCGTCCCCGACGCCCCGCGGCTGATGCGGAGGATTCGTCCTACCCCTTCTTTAGCAAGAACGCCCCCGCGCCGTCGTGCCCATCCACCCACGGGTAGGCCTGTACGCTCCGCTCCAGTTTGAAAGGTCCGCCGGCCCGGCTATCGAAGAAGGTCTTCATCACCTGGTCGTTTTCCGCGGCATCGATGCTGCAAGTGCTGTATACTAGCCGTCCGCCGGATTTCACCAACCGGGCCGCCGCATGCAGCAATTCGATCTGCTGCTCGGCATGCCGGGCAAAATCACCGTCCTGCAACCGCCACTTCACGTCAATGCGATGGCGCATGACACCCGTGTTAGAACAAGGCGCATCGAGCAAGATGGCATCGTAACTCTCCGGCAGGTTGAGATTCTTGTAGTAAACGGTGCCTGCCGCCCGCAGGTCAGCTTCGACCATGGCCACTTCAACACCCTGCGGGGAGCGCGCCAGGTTTTCCTTCAACCGCACCAACCGGATGTCGGACTTGCCCGGCTCCGTGGGGGCGTCGAGCGCCACCACCTTGCCGGTCTTCATCGTATCAGCGATGAACAGGCTCTTGCCGCCGGGCGCCGCGCAAGCGTCGAGAATGACCTCGCCGGGCTGCGGCGCGAGCAGGTCGATGCACAGCCGGGTCGACGGATCCTGCAGGTAAAGCGTACCTTCGTTTGCCAGCTGCCTGACTTCGGCCCATTTGCCGGCCTTCACTTCATAAAAACCGGCCCACTTGGTCGGCGCCAAAAAATCCGGTACCGCCGCTCCGGTACGCCAGCGCGCGTAAACCGGCGCAGGCTGCTGGTTCCAGGCGAGGAGCTTTCGGGTTGTCTCTGCCCCAAATTGCCGGGTCCAACGCGCCACCAACCACTCGGGATGGGCGAATTCCGTGGCCAGGTCGGCCGGCTTGGCGGCCAGTTTGGCCGCCAGCTTGCGCAGGACGGCGTTTACAAGCTTGGCCTCCTTCGGACTGGCGACTGATTTCGCCTGCTCGACTGCATGATGGATGATTTTGGCCACACCGCCCGCCTCCGGCTCCTTGCCCCCTGCCCCCTGCTCCAGTAATTCAAAACCCGCCACTTGGAGCACCGCGCGCACCTTGGTGCGGGGCGGATGCGTCATGAGACCCTCCAGTGCCGCTTCCAGTCGGCTCGACCAGCGGACGACGCCATAAAATAAATGCTGGGCACGAGCGCGCTCCTGCCCCGTCAGGCCCGTTGCAAGTCCTTCCAGTAACGTGTCCACGCGCTCCGACCGCGCCAACCAGCGTTCGGCGAGGCCGACGGCGGCCACCCAGCCGCTCAGCGTGTATTTCGCCCCTTCCGAGGCTTTTTCCAAACCCTGTTTGACATCATGGTGCATTGTCCCCTCTACTAATCGGTTCACTGACTCGATAAGCAATTATGAATTCCGAAGCCATCACTGCGACCATTGCCAAACACTCCGCCCTCAAGGCGTCCAAGGCCAAATTGGAGGCGATGGAACCGGGCGCCTTCGTGGTCCATCGCAGCTGGGGCTTTGGCCAGATCAAGGAATACGACGAGTCAGACATGAAGCTCGTCATCGATTTTAAGGGCAAAAAGTCCCACCGCATGGACCCCGCCTTCTGCGTCGGCAGTATGGACGTCCTCTCTGCCAAGCACATCCTCGCCCGCAAGGAAACCGAGCCGGCCAAGGTCAAAGCCCTGATTGACGATGACCCTCTCCAACTGGTCATTGACACCCTTTCCGCCTACCCGAACAAGGCGGCCAGCGCCATCGAGTTGGAAATCGTCCTGACCCAGGTGGTTGGGGAGGAAAAGTTCAAACGCTGGTTCTCCAACGTTAAGAAGCAGCTCATCAAGGATCCGCGCGTCAGCGTGCCGGCCAAAAAGATCGAGTGCTATATCGTCCGCGACGAGCCGGTGTCCGCAGAATCCGAGATCATGGAGGAGTTTAGCAACACCCGCTCCGCCCGTCGCCGCATCGCCCTCGCCGAGGACCTGCTGGCTGCCTCCATCAAGGACGAGGCCAAGGCCTCTCTCTCCCAAGTCCTCAGTGGTATCACCGAAGCCGTCCGCGACAGCAACCAGCTCGACGCCGCCGAGCGCCTCTACGGTGCCTTCGTCCGCGACGAACTCGCCAAAATTCTTGGCCACGACAATTCATCCGTCACCCCCAGCCAGCCCGAACTCATCAAGGAAGTCCGCGGCCTCACCGCGATCGCCGAGAAGATCCCGGTTCACTTCCAGTCCCGCTTCCTCGACCTCGTCAAGGAGACCCACCCGCTGGAGTGGCGCGAAATCGTCTTCGCCCTGCTCAAGACCTCGCAAGGCAAGTTCACCACCGAGTGCATCAATTTCCTGATGGAAAACGGCCAGGCCGACGAACTCGCCGCCGCCCTCAAACGCTGGAAGACCGAGCAAAACCTCCGCGCCCCGGTCCTCTTGTGGGTCATCAAGAACCGCCATTCCAAGAAATTCGCCAAGCTCCTCAACGATCTGGTCACCCCCCGTCTGCTCGGGGCCATCTTTTTCGCCATCGATTATGAGGCGCTGCAGTCCGCCGGCACCCGCCGCATCCCCCTGGGCGAGGTGTTGAGCGACGACCCCGACCTGATTTCCGACCTCCTGTCCACGGCCGACACCGAGACCGCTCGCGACCTCGCCAACAGTCTCCTGCTCAACCAAGGATTTGAGGAACTGACCAAGAAGTCGCTCCTGGCCCGCTTCATCAAGCTCTTCCCCTCGCTCCAGTCCCTCGTCTCCGGCGAAAGCGAGCCCAAGGACGAGCAGTTCCTCGTCTCCCGCGAGAGTTACGAGCGCAAGCGGATCGAATACGAGGAAATCGTTTCCAAGCGCATCCCCGACAACTCCAAGGCGATCTCGGTCGCCCGCGAACACGGCGATCTCAAGGAAAACTCCGAGTTCAAGATGGCCAAGCAGGACCAGTCCGTCCTCATGGGTCAGAAAGCCCAGCTCGAGCGTGACCTCGCCCGGGCCCGCATCACCGATTTTGCCGAGGCCAGCACCGACGCGGTCAGCGTGGGCACGATCGTGGATCTCCGCGACGTTGGCAGCGGCAAGGCGGTCCGTTACAGTGTGCTCGGCGCGTGGGATAGCGATCCCGACAAGCACATCATCGCCTACAAGACCCCGCTCGGCCAGGCGGTCATGGGCAAGAAAGTCGGCGAGCACGTAAAGCTCAAGATCGGTGTCACCAATCACGAATACCAGATCGCCGGCATCACCCGCTACATCGACAGCAAGAAAAGCTGACCATCGCAGCGGGGCTTGCTGCCACAATGCTTTCCCGGCCGCGCACTTTGCGCGGCCTTTTTATTGCTTTGGCTTACCACCCCAAAATTAATTGCGGCCTGGCTGGAGAAATAGGTGCGCTGTGGCGGACGGCCCCGCGGTCCGTCCCTGCCTTAAGTCCAGCCCCATTGAGCAATGGGGATAACTTTCCCTTCTTGTCATTCTGCGCGCGGCGCAGAATCTTCCTTCGCAGACTCCACCGTGAACTCTTCCTGGGAAACGCTTAAAATATTGTCCGACTCGACGCGGCTGCGGGTGCTCGCCCTCCTGTTGAAGGAGGAGCTCTCGGTCGCCGAGTTGCAGGAAATCCTCGGCATGGCGCAGTCGCGCATTTCCTCGCAGCTGGCCCTGTTGCGGCAGGCCGGTTTCGTCACTGACCGGCGCGAAGGCAAAAAGGCCTTCTACTCCCTCCGGTCCAATCTCGACCGCAAGAAGCTGATCCTGCTCAAGGCCGCCGGCGAATCCGTCGCCGATCTGCCGGAATCCCGGGAGGACCTCGCCAATCTCGACCGCAGCCTCCAGAAACGCCGGCAAGTCTCGGAACAATATTTCAATCTGATCGCCGGCCGGCTCGGCAAGAACCACTGCCCCGGTCGTTCGTGGGAGGCCATCGGCCACCTCGCCCTTCGCCTGGTGCCCGCCATCACCGTGGCCGACCTCGGCGCCGGCGAAGGCTTGCTCTCCCAGTTGATTGCCCATCGGGCCGAACGGGTGTGGTGCATCGACAACTCCGTGAAGATGGTCGAGGTCGGCACCGAACTGGCGAAAAAGAACGGTCTCGCCAATCTCACCTACAAGCTGGGCGACATCGAGCGCGTGCCCTTGCCCGACAAAACCGTCGACCTCGCGATCCTGTCCCAGGCCCTGCACCACGCCAGCCACCCGCAGACCGCCGTCGACGAAGCCTGCCGCATCCTCAAGCCCGGTGGCCAGCTCCTCATCCTCGACCTCAAGGAACACACCTTTGAGAAGGCCCACGAGCTCTATGGCGATCTCTGGCTCGGCTTCAAGGAAAGCGCCCTCCACGGTTTTCTCAAGAAAGCCGGCTTCCAAAAAGTCGAAGTCGCGACCGTCTCCCGCGAGACCAACGAGCCGTACTTCGAAACCCTGCTCGCCAGCGGCGTGAAGGCCGGCAAGTAGGGCCGACCGATCAACGGCTAAATCTCTGGAGTCTCTGGCCAAGTCCGGACTCACCATCGCCTCACGTCGCCTTCATCCGTTCATGGTAGAATGCCTCGATGAGCGCGTGGGTCTTCTTCGGATCCGTCTGCTTGAGCGCCTCACGGGCGAGCGCTTGCGCGTCGCTCAACTTCATGGCGCGGATGATAAATTTCACGGCGGGCAGCAGCGTCGGCGTCATGCTCAGTTCATCCACGCCCAGGCCGAGGAGCAACGGCGCATACCGGGCATCGCCCGCCATCTCGCCACAGACACTGACCTTGAGTTTGTGCTCATGGCCGGTGTTCACGATCAGTTTCAACATGCGCAGCACCGCGGGGTGCGACGGATCGTAGAGGTGCGCGATGCGGTTGTTGCCGCGATCGATCGCCAGCAGGTATTGGATGAGATCGTTCGTCCCGATGCTGAAAAAATTGCAGCGCTCCGCCAGCATGTCCCCGGCGATGGCGGCGCTGGGAATCTCAATCATTGCGCCCACCTGCATCGCGGCGTCGAAGGCCTGACCGCGTTCCTTCAACTCCGTCCGGGCCTCGTCGAGCAAGGCGTTCGCCTGGTCAAGTTCCTCGGCTCCACTGATCATCGGATACATCAGCTCCACCTTGCCGTGGGCGCTGGCCCGCAGGATGGCGCGCAACTGGTGCTTGAAGAGTTCGGGGTGCGCCAAACACATGCGGATCGCCCGAAATCCGAGGAACGGATTGTCCTCCGGGCCGATGAGATGCGGGCTACCTGGCAGCGGCTTGTCGCCACCGACATCGAGTGTCCGGATGGTCACGGTTGCCGGGGCCAAGCCGGCGACAATCTCGCGGTAGGCGGCATACTGCTGCTCCTCCGTCGGGAGTTTCTCGGCACTGAGAAAGAGAAATTCCGTCCGGTAAAGCCCGACGCCATCGGCCCGGTATTGCTTCACCAGCTTTACCTCGTCGGGTTTCTCGATATTGGCCCGGAGCATCACCGCCACCCCGTCGAGCGTCTCGGCCGCAAGCTCATTGACCGACATCAGCCGCGATTCGAAGGTTTTCTGAACTTTCTCGATCTCCCCGTAGCGAAACAGGGTCTGCTCGGTGGGGTTGACGATGACCACGCCGTCGTAGCCGTCCACCAACAGCCAATCGCCGTTCTTCACCCGGGTGGTGAGATCGCGCACCCCGACGACCGCCGGAATCTTCATCGATCGTGCCACGATGACCGAGTGACTGGTGCTGCTGCCGCCATCGGTGACGATGCCAAGCACGGCACTGTGGTTGATTCCCGCTGCCTCGGAGGGGAGGATGTCATGCGCGACGATGATGTGTTTGTCCGCCAACTCGGTGAGACTGCCAGCCGCCTGGCCGAGCAGGTTGCGCAGAACTCGTTTGGCGACATCCTTGATGTCGGCGGCGCGCTCCCGCAGATATTCGTCATCGATCTCCGCAAAGGCCTGAATGTAGCGGTCGGCGATCGTGTTGAAACACGTCTCGATGTTCAGGCCGGTCGCCTGGAAGGAGCGGATGGTCTCACCGATCAGGGCCTGGTCCTCGAGCACCAGCTGGTGCGCGTCAAAGATCAGGGCCTCCTCCTCGCCCAGGTTTTTGGTGACCTGGGCCTGAATTTGGGAAATCTGTTGCCGCGTGGTGACCAGCGCCTGCTCAAACCGCGTGACCTCCGCCCCGCGTTTGTCGGCGTCCACCGTATAACGCGGCACCTCCAATTCGCTCTGCAGATAGAGAAACACCTGCCCGTAGGCGATGCCCTTGGAGGCGGTAATACCCTGGATGACAAGTTCGCTGGGGGCGTTGGGGTCCATGGGCTTGAGGGCTCCGCCGATTAAAAACCCCTGTGCAGCGCGGTCAATGCGTAACTAGACGATCCGCGCTTCCTGGACGAATGCCGCCCGGCCCCAGCAGTCGTGGATGCGCGCCAGCAACGGCGCCGTGTTCTGATCGGCATCCAGCAGCGCAAAGCAGGCACTGCCGCTCCCGCTCATCCGCGCCGCCACGCCCCACTCGGCGCGCAATGTCTCCAACAGCACCGGCAATCCGATGAATTTCTCAAACGCCGCGCCTTCCATGTTATTGGTCAAGAGTTCCTCCGCCGGCCCGCGGCCACCCAGCCAGTCCGCCAGAATTTTCTCCGCCTTTTCCACGGGCACATAATCCGTGCCCCGCGCCACCATCCGCTGATAAGCCCACGACGTACTGAGCGCAAAGCCCGGCTTGAAGAGCAGCACTCGCCGGCCCCGCAAGCGCCCGAGGCCGCTGGCCGGCAGCGCGGCGACGCGCTCACCCCGGCCGCGCATGATCACCGGAGTGTTAGGCAGGAACAGCGCGCAGTCCGAGCCCAGTTTCGCGGCAGCCTCGGCGAGCTGCCCTTCCGTCAGCCCCCGGCCGGAAATCCGCCCCAGCGCGCGCAGCGTCGCCACGGCGTTGCTGCTGCCACCGCCCAGCCCCGCCCCGAGTGGAATGCGCTTCGTCAGCTTGAAATGCGCCCCGCCCGACCAGCCGGTCGCAGCGACAAAGGCCGCTGCGGCCTTGAAAATCAGGTTGGAATCGTCCAGCGGCACCTCCGGTTGGTCGCAAACCAAGCTGAACTGGCTTCCGGCCCCTGGCTCCCGTCGCTCCGCTGCCAGCTCATCCCCGAAATCCAGCGGTGCCGCCACCGACACCAGATCATGGTAGCCATCCGTCCGCCGGCCGGTGATGGCGAGGAAGAGGTTTACCTTGGCCGGTGAAAATTCGGTGACGAGGTTCACGGCGCACAAAAAAGCATGGCGGAGGTCACAATTTCCGCTCACGTTAGTCGTCCCCTCTCATGGCTTGCGACCTAATTTTGGCCCTTGATGTCCCTACACGCGAAGCTGCCGCGCCCATCCTCCGCCAGTTGCGCGGGCAACTCCGCTGGGTGAAGATCGGCCTGCAGTTGTTCACCGCCTACGGCCCCGACTACGTGCGCGAAGTCGCCGCTCAGGGCTTCAATCTCTTCCTCGACCTGAAACTGCACGACATCCCTCACACCGTCGCCAAAGCCGTCGAGTCACTCGCCCCGTTGCCTATCCAGATGCTCACCTTGCACACTGCCGGCGGCGGTGAGATGCTGCGCGCCGCCCGCGCGGCCCAGCAGCAACACAACCCCAACCTGCTCCTGCTCGGCGTCACCGTGCTCACCTCCATGGACTCCCTTGGGCTTCAGGAGATCGGCGTTACCGCCCCCGCAGCCGATCAAGTCGCTCGCCTGGGCCGGCTGGCCGCCGACTCCGGCCTGCGCGGACTGGTCTGCTCGCCGCTGGAAGTCGCCCTGCTTCGCCAAAAATTGCCGGCGGACATGCAGCTCATCACTCCCGGCATTCGGCCCGCCAGTGCGGCCGGTTCCGACGACCAGAAGCGCGTGATGACACCCGCCGCCGCCGCCCGCGCCGGCTCCACCTACCTTGTCGTGGGCCGGCCGATCCTGCAGGCCGCCGATCCCGCCGCCGCCGCCCGCGCGATTCTGGCGCAACTTCAAAATCCATGATCGCCAACCTCACAACTGGTAAGGCGCGGCCGGGTCGAGTGCGACCGCCTCGACCGCTGGACGCGCCGCAGAACCCGGACGGCCCAGCGGTCCGTCCCTACCTCCGCCCATGAGCCGCACCGCCGCCATTCTCCTCGCCGCCGGCAGCAGTCGTCGCATGGACGGCACCGTGGCCGACAAGGTCCTGGCACTGTTGGCGGGCAAGCCGGTCTTCGCCCACACGGTCGGCTCCTTTTACCGCAGCGGCGTCGTGGACACCTTTATCGTCACCTATCGCGATCAGGCGCAGATGCTCGAACTCTCGGCCTATGCGCCCACGCCGACGCTCTTCGTCCCCGGCGGCAAGGAACGCCAGGACTCCGTCGCCGCGGCGCTCGCCGAGCTGCCCGAAGATGTGAAATACGTCTTCATCCACGATTGTGCCCGGCCACTGGTGCGCGTCGAGCAACTGGTCGCACTGCACAAGATCGTGCGTCGCGAGAACGCCGTTGTACTCGCTCATCGTGTGATCGATACGATCAAAGAGCATCGCGGCGAAGGCCGGCTCCGCACGCTCAATCGCAAACATCTCTGGGCGATGGAAACCCCTCAGGTCTTCTCCCACAAACTGATCTGTCGCGCCTATGCCCGGGTGGCGGAGAAAAAACTCACCGTCACCGACGACGCGGCGGCCGTCGAGCTGCTCCAGCATCCCATCGCCCTGCTGGAAAATCCGCATCCCAACCCGAAATTGACGACCCCGGCGGACTTGGCCTACCTTGAGTTTTTGCTTCAACCCATCGTTACAAAACTTTCGTTCCCGCCCTTTCCGCCCGGCCCCCCTCTTCCGCTTGGTCGGGATATCTCACCCCACTGAGAATGACCATCCTCGACTCTTTTTCGTGTCTTGCGTTCGTTTCGTGGTGACTCTCCTCGCATGAACCTCCGCATCGGCCACGGTTACGATATCCATCGCACCAGCCCGGGCCGCCAGCTCGTGTTGGGCGGGGTGACCTTCGAATGTGAGTTCGGTCTCGACGGGCACTCCGATGCCGACGTGCTGACCCATGCCATCTGCGATGCCCTGCTCGGCGCGGCGGGCCTGCCGGACATCGGCCACCAATTCCCCAACACGGACCCGGCTTACCAGAACGCCGATTCACAGGTGCTGCTCCTGCGTGTCATCGCCGTGCTCCGCGAGCATGGCTGGTCGCCCGTCAACCTGGACGCCACCCTGATCGCGGAAAAACCCAAGATCGCTTCGCGGCTCGGCGACATGAAAGCCGCCCTCGCCCAATCCACCGGCCTACCCCTGGATGCGATCGGTTTGAAGGCCACGACCAACGAAGGTTCCGACGATATCGGCCGCGGGCTCGCCATCGCCGCCCACGCGGTGGCTTTGATTCAAAGATCATAGGAACCGGCTTGACGCCACGATCCCATGCCCCGCGTTTCCCTCCCCGGCCTGCTGCTCGTGGCGCTCAGTCTGCTGGCCGCCGGTTGCCCGAAACGGGAGTCAGCGGTCACGCTCGGCAACCGCACCGGCGTGCTCCATATCAGTGTTGGCTCCGAACCCACCGACCTCGACCCGCACACCGTCACGGGCCTCGGCGATGCCAAGGTCATTGCCGCGCTCTTTGAGCCCCTCGTCACCTTTGAGCCCGTCACGCTCGCGCCGAAGCCCGCCCTGGCCGAGCGCTGGGACATTTCCGCCGACGGTCTCACCTACACGTTTCATCTCCGCGCCGAGGCGCGCTGGTCCAACGGCGACCTCATTACCGCGCAGGACTGCATCGATTCCTGGCGGCGTGTCCTGACACCAACGCTTGCCGCCGACTACGCTTATCTCTTCTATATTCTCCGCGGTGCCGAGGCGTTCCACAAAGGCCGGACCACCGATTTCTCCACCGTTGGCCTGGCGGCACCCAATGCCGGCACCCTCGTGGTCACCCTATCGCACCCCGCGCCCTATTTTCTCCAAATCCTCCTCAACTCGCCCTGGCGCCCGGTCAACGTCCGCGCCATCGCCGCCAGCGGTGACGCCTACCGCCGCGGCACCCCGTGGACCCGACCCGGCAATATGGTCTCGAGCGGCCCGTTTGGATTGAAGGAATGGAAGCCCCATCAGCACATCCTGGTCGAAAAATCCCCGACCTACTGGGACCGCGCCTCCGTCCGCCTCACGGCCATCCGCTTCTATCCGACGGACAGCATGGAGTCCGAGGAACGGGCCTACCGGGCCGGTCAGTTGCATGCCACGTGGTCGCTCCCGCTATCGAAAGTCCTCCCGCTGCAGCGCGAAAAATCCCCCGCCCTCCGCATCGATCCGAATCTCGAAACCTATTTCTTCCGCCTCAACGTGCGTCGTGCGCCGCTCGACGACGTGCGGATCCGCCGTGCCCTCTCCCTGGCCATCGACCGCGAAACGATCGCCAGTAAAATCCTGCCGGGCGGTCGCCAGCCGGCGCCGACGTTCGTCCCGCCACTGCTCCTCGGCTACACGCCCCCGGTGCGCCGCGCCTACGACCTGGCCGCCGCCCGCCAGTTGCTCGTCGAGTCCGGCCACCCCGGCGGCGCCGGGCTGCCGTCCATCGAAATTCTCTACAACAATTCCGAGATTCTTCGCCCGGTGGCCGAAGCGATTCAGCAAATGTGGCGCCGTGATCTGGGACTCGACATTCGCCTCGTCAATCAAGAGTTCAAGGTCGTCTTTGCCAGTCGCCGCACCGGCGATTATCAAATTCTGTTAGGCAGCTGGACCGCCGACTACCTCGACGCCACGACGTTCCTCGACATGTGGCGCGGTGATTCAGGCAACAACCACACCGGTTGGTCTGACCCCGCCTATGATGCCCTCTCCAACCGGGCGAACACCATCGCCGATCCCGCCGTCCGTGCCGCCATTCTCGCGGAAGCGGAAACGCTCGTCCTCGACGCCGCGCCCATCATCCCGATCTATTTCAACACTCACGTCTATCTGCTCCATCCGGCCGTCAAGGGCTGGCAGCCCACCCCGATGGATCACTCTGACTATCGCTATGTCTGGCTGGAGAAATAATCGGAACGCCGGATTCTGCTTCGCCGGGATCGTCCTGCTTGCCCTCGGCGCCTGCGGCAAACCCTCGGCGCCCAATGGCACGGACCCGTTCCTCCGCCTCAGCCAGCGCAATGAGCCGGCCACCCTTGACCCGCAGCTCGCCACGCTGCCGGACGAATTTTTCATCATCCGTGCCCTCGGCGAAGGTCTGCTCAACCCCGCACCGGACGGGGGCGAAGCTCAACCGGCGGTCGCGGCGAGCTGGACCGTTTCCCCGGACGGACGGACCTACACCTTCGAGCTTTGCCTGGACGCCCGCTGGTCCAACGGCGACCCGGTGACCGCTGGCGACTTCGTCTACTCGATCCACCGCATCCTGTCCCCGGCGCTCGCGGCACCGAAAGCCGCGCTGTTTTTTCCGCTGCGGAACGCCGCGGCCTTCTACGCCGGCCGGGAAAAGGATTTCGCCGCGGTCGGGGCGCGCGCGCTGACCGATCACCGGCTCGAACTCACCCTCGCCGAACCGACGGCGGATTTCCTGGCCATGGTGGCCAGCGGACCCTGGATTCCGGTGCACCGGGCCACGATCGAGCAAGCCGGCCGCAGGGATCAGCGCAACACCGCGTGGACCCGCCCGGAAAATTACACCGGCAACGGACCGTTTACCCTGACCGCCTGGCGGCCGAATCAGGAGATTATCGTTACCCGCAGTCCGACCTACCGCAATGCGGCGCAGCTAAGATTACCCGGCATCCGCTTTCTTGCCTTCGACAACGGCGACAGTGAGGAGCGCGCCTTCCGCGCCGGGCAACTGGACGTGACCATGTCCGTGCCGTTCACCAAACTCCCCTCGTACCGCGCCGCCCAGCCGCCGGTGTTGCGGAGCAGCCCCCAGCACGAGACTCGCTACCTGGCCTTGAACACCACGAAGCCGCCGCTGAACGACGTGCGGGTGCGGAGGGCGCTGGCCCTGGCCCTCGACCGGCGAGCCCTGACGGAAAAGGTCCTGCAGGGCGGACAGCATCCGGCCTTCAGCTTTATCCCAGCCGACCTCGGGGGCTACCAAGCGCAGTTCGTCCTCAACGAAGACATCACGGAAGCGCGTCGCCTGCTGGCCGCGGCGGGCTTTCCCGAGGGGCACGGCTTTCCGTCACTGGAACTGACCGCCTGGTATCACACGCCCGTGCTCGAAGCCATCCAGCAGCGGTGGCAGCGCACCCTCGGCCTGACCGTCACTCTCGCCCAGCGCGAAGCCCGCACCCACCTCGCCGCGCTTGCCGCCGCCGACTATGACCTCGCCCTGATGACCGCGATTCCCGACTACGACGGCGCGTCGGACCTTTTTCACCAGCTGATGAGCGGATCGCCCGCCAACTACCCGCACTGGGGCAACGCCGAATTCGACCGCTTGGTCACGGAGGCCGGCCGGGTAAATTCATCCGACCGGCGCAACCTCACGTATCAGCAGGCGGAAAAAATCCTGCTCGAGGACCTGCCGCTCATCCCGCTGTATTTCAATACGCAGAATTTTCTGATCCGACCGGCAGTGAAAAACTGGCAGACAGACCCGTTATGGACGCGATTCTATGCGCCCATCTCCCGGGAGTAAGCCGCCGGACAAATCTGCACTCGCCAGCGCCGGCTGCCCGCGTTCCCTTCGCTCTTTCCTCCCCATGAAAACTCCCCGGTTGTTGATGATCACGCTGCTCGGCTCGGCCCAGCTTAGCCTTGCTGTCGAACTGACCGCCACCCCCGGGACGAAATCGGACCCGGCATCCGACATTTCCGCCGCCCGCATCCTGGCGCGAACCAAAGTGCTCGCCTCCGACGAGTTTGAGGGCCGCGCCCCCGGTTCACCCGGCGAGGAAAAAACCGTCGCCTACCTCGTCAGCGAATTCATAAAAATCGGCCTGGAGCCGGGCAACCCGGACGGATCCTACCTCCAGGAAGTGCCGATGGTTGGCATCACCTCGAAACCATCCGCCACTTTCACGGCCGGCGGAAAAACGATAACACCCGTAACCGTCAACGACTACATCGCCCTGTCGCGCCGGCTGCAACCGACCGTCGAGGTGAAGGACAGCGACATGGTGTTCGTGGGCTACGGCGTGGTGGCGCCCGAGTTCGGCTGGGATGATTTCAAGGATGTGGACGTGCGCGGCAAGACTGTGCTGATCCTCATCAACGATCCGCCGGTCACCGATCCCGCGACCGGCCAGCTCGACCCAAAGATTTTCGGCGGCAAGGCCATGACCTATTACGGCCGCTGGACCTACAAATATGAGATCGCCTCCGCGCGCGGCGCGGCCGCCTGTCTCATCATTCACGAGACGGGCCCGGCCGGCTACCCGTTCGCCGTGGTCGGCGGCAGCTGGGGCCGGGAAAACTTTGATCTCGATACGCCGGATAAAAACGCGAGCCGCGTCGCCGTCGAAGGCTGGCTGACGCTCGATGCCACCAAGCAACTCCTCGCCGCCGCCGGCCAGGACTTCGCCACGCTCAAGGCCGCGGCCGCGCGCCGCGACTTCCGCCCCGTGGCCATCGCCGCGCGCGCGAGTTTCTCGATTGCCAACACCACCCGCAGGGTCGCCTCGAAAAATGTGCTCGCCCTGCTGCCCGGCGCGGACCCCAAGCGCCGCGGTGAATATCTGGTTTACTCGGCCCACTGGGATGCCTTCGGACGCAATCCCAGCCTGACGGGCGACCAAACGCTCAACGGTGCGGCCGATAACGCCACCGCCGTCGGCATGCTGCTTGAATTGGCGCAGGTCGCCGCCGCGCAGCCGGCCAGCCAGCGCTGGCCGCGTTCGTTGTTATTCTTTTGTCCGACCGCTGAGGAGAAGGGTCTGCTTGGTTCGCGCTATTACGCGGAGCACCCGTTGTATCCGCTCACGCAGACTCTGGCTGACCTCAACATCGAGCCGCTCGACGCGAACAGCGCTTACGGGCCGACGCGGGACCTCGAGGTCGTCGGCAGCAATCCGTCCACGATCGACGATATCGGTGCGGCAGTGGCGGCGGACCAAGGGCGAGTGATGCGCGCCGACACCGATTCCGAGAAGGGTTATTATTACCGCAGTGATCACTTCGAATTCGCGAAGGTCGGCGTGCCCGCGTACTTCACCCGCTCCGGGCTGGACTTCATCGGCCAGCCCGAAGGCTATGGTTTA
>JANMVS010000340.1:0-7139 GCA_031392885.1 Verrucomicrobiota bacterium | reverse complement strand
CGACGCCCTCCTGTTGGTGAATTCGTTCATTCGCTTGCCGGATGGCGAAGTTGTTATCGAGTGCGTAGGCGAGGGAGTACGGCAGGTCCAGTCTCGGCGGCATGGCAAAGAGCAACAAATTCTTGGCGGCACCAAAGTCGCCGGTGGCACCATCGTTGAGCTGGGCCCGGGCGGGAAGAGCCGCGAGCAGCAGAATCAACAGGGCAGCGCCGCTCAGCGCGCGCCGTCGGCGCGCAGCGAGCGCCGGTACAGGAGAGATCAAGCCAGGGGGCAGACGCATAAGTGAAGTCTTCATGAAAAAGAATCAGAGGCTACTTGGCGAGCACGGGTTCCAGCGGAGCGGACGCCGGCACCGAAGCGGCAGCGCGGACCGCAGTCTGATCGCGGGCGATGAGCATGTAGAAGGCCGGCACCACATAGAGGGTGAAGACCGTGCCGACGGCCATGCCGACGACGAGGACCCAGCCGATGCTGTTCCGTGCGGCGGCGCCCGGGCCGGTGACGAAGATCAGCATCAAATGGCCGAACACCGTGGCGGCGGAAGTCATGAGCACGGGCCGCAGGCGGGTGGCGGCGGCGCGCCGGATGGCGTCGACCTTGGCCACGCCCTGTTCCTGGAGCGTATTGGCAAACTCGACGATCAAGATGCCGTTCTTGGCGATGAGGCCCACCAGCGTGATGAGGCCGATCTGCGAATAGATATTGAGCGAGGTCTTCAGGAGAAAGATCGGCACCATCGCGCCGACGAGCGCCAGCGGCACGGAGCCGAGCAGAATGATGAAGGGATCGCGGAAGCTGTTGAACTGCGCGGCGAGCACCAGGAAAATGAGGAGCAGGGCGAGCGCGGCCGCCTTCCACAGCGCCCCACCCTCGATGCGCAACTGGCGCGACTGGCCGCCGTAGTCGATCGAGTAACCCGGCGGCAGGATCTCCGCGGCCTTGGCCTCGAGCTTCTTCAGCGCCAGGTCGATGCTGGGGCCGACGCCGGTGATCTTGACGGAATTGAGCTGCTGAAAGCGGTTCAGCGTGCGCGGCTGCACGGTGTGCTTCAGGGTGGCAATGGTGGACAACGGAATCAGCTGCCCGGCCGGACCGCGCACATTGTAATTGAGCAACTGGTCCGCGTTGAGGCGCTGGCTCCGCTCGACCTGCGGGATCACCCGGTAGCTGCGGCCGTCGTTGACGAAACGGTTGACGTAACCGCCGCCGAGCATGGAGCCGAGGTCGCGCGCGACATCGCTGAGATTCAGGCCCATCGAGGCGACCTTGTCCTTGTCGATATCAATCTCGACCTGGGGCAGGTCGAACTTCAGGTCGCTGTCGGCGAAAAAGAACGTGGGCGGACCCCCGCCGGCATTGGCCTCCGTGTTGGCATAGAGCACGAGTTGTTGGGCGTATTCGAGGATCTCCTTGTGGTCGGCCGTGGCGCGAATGACAAACTCGATGGGAAAACTACCGCCGGAGGGCAACGGCTCGGGCGTGGTGACAATCACCTGCAGGCCGGCCACCGCGGCCGCCGGGGCCTGGAGCGAATTCTGAATCTGAATGGACGAACGCTTCCGCTCCGACCAGGGCTTCAGGATGATCCCGGCGAAACCGAAATTGGCGCCCGTCAGTTGGAACGAATTCTCATACTCCGGGACGGTTTCAAACATCTTCTGCACCTGCGCCGCGAAAAGGACGTTCTGGTCGATCGTCGCGGTGGGCGAAGGCTGGAGAATGCTGAACACCACGCCCTGGTCTTCCTTGGGCGCGAGTTCGCGCTGGGCGAACATGAAGAAAGGCACGATGAGCAGCGTGAGCATGACCGCCCCCGTGATGGTCACCGGCACCCAACCAAGACTGGCGCCGATGATCTTCTCGTAGCGGTTGCGGAAGCGGTCAAAATCACGGTTGATCCGCCCGCTGAGTCCCTCGGCCTCATGGTCGTGATCCTTCAGCAGGTAGGCGCTCATCATGGGCGAGAGGGTCAGCGCCACGAAACCGGAGATCATGACCGCGCCGGCCAGCGTCATGGCGAACTCGCGGAAGAGGGCCCCGGTCAAACCGCCCTGGAAAGCAATGGGCGTGTAGACGGCGGCGAGCGTAATGGCCATGGAAATGACCGGACCGACCAGTTCCCGCGCCCCGAGCAGGGCGGCATCCACGGGCGTCTGACCCTCGCGGATGTGGCGCTCGATGTTTTCCACCACGACGATGGCGTCATCCACCACGATGCCCACCGCGAGCACGATCGCGAGCAACGTGAGCAGGTTGATGGTGAAACCAAAGGCCATCATGAGGGCGAGCGCGCCGACCAGGGAGAGCGGCATGGCGATGATCGGGATGAGCACCGAGCGCAGTGAACCCATGAACAGAAAGATGACGACCATGACGATGAGCAGCGTCTCGATCAGGGTGGTCAGGATTTCCTTCAGGGCGTCGTCGATGTATTTGGTGCCGTCGTAGGCGAGCTTGACCTGCAGACCGGCCGGCAGCGCCCGTTCGATCTCCGGCATGACACTGCGCACGCGCTTGATGACCTCGACGGTGCTGTCCGTGGGCAGCACCCAGAGACCCATGAAGGTGGCGGTCTGGCCGCCGAACTTCACCTCGGTGTTGTAATCCTCGGCGCCGAGCACCACGTCGGCGACGTCGGCGAGGCGGATGATGGTGCCGTTGCGCTGGGCCACGACGAGCCGCTTGAACTCGTCCACGTTCTTCAGGTCGGTGTTGGCCACGAGGCTGACGCTGAGCATGGAGCCCTTGGTGGAACCGACGGCGGCAAGGGCGTTGTTGGCCTGCAGGGCCGCCCGCACTTCGGAAGGGCTGAGGCCGCGGGCGGCGAGTTCCTCGGGCTTCAGCCACACCCGCATCGCGAAGACGCGGCCGCCGAGCACGTCGGCGCGCTGAATGCCCTTCACCGCGGACAGGCGCGGCTGGACCATGCGGTTCAGGTAGTCGGTGATCTGATTCTGGTCGAGCTTGTCGGAGTAGAAACTCAGGTACGCGGACGCAAACTGGCTGTCGGCCGTCTCGATGTTGATGGTCGGCGTCTCGGCCCCGGGAGGCAGTTCGTTGCGCACCTGGTCGATCTTGGAGCTGATCTGGGCGAGCGCGGCGTTGGTGTCGTAGTTCAGCCGCAGGTAAACCTTGATATTGCTCACGCTGGCACTGCTGGACGACTCGATGTAATCGATGCCGTCAGCGCTGGAAATGACGCGCTCGAGCTGCGTGGTGATGTAGCCGCGGACCGTGTCGGCGCTGGCGCCAAAGTAAATGGTCGTAATGTTGACGACCGCACTGTCACTCCGCGGGTACTGGCGGGTGTTGAGCTTGGTGTACGACACCAGACCCACGATCAGAATGACCAGGTTCACCACCAGCGCGATGACGGGCTTGCGGATGAAGAGGTCGGTAAAACTTTTGGAGGTCATGACGGAAAATCAGAGGGAGATTTGGAGCGCGGGCGCCCTCGCCCGCGACGGCCGCGGCGAGGTCGCGCGGCTCCATTGAAAAAAAGGGGAATCAGGTATTTCCCGGATTAGGCGTGGCGCTGGCCGTGGGCTGGACCGTGTTGTTGACCTGGACCGCCGCCCCATTGCGCAGCTTGAAGACCCCGGCGGTGACGACCTGCTCGCCCGGCTTGACTCCGTCCTCGATGGCGACGAGGTCGCCCCGGGTGGCGCCGAGCTTCACGATCTGCTGGCGGACGCCGAGGTATTCGACGCCATCCTGGCCCTTCATTTTTTCCACGATGAAAATGGAATTGCCGTACGGCGCGTACGCGATGGCGGTGGCCGGCAGCACGATCTTGGCTTCGGGAACCGGCAGCTCGATTTCCACCTGGGCGAACATGCCGGAGCGGAGCACCTCCGCCGGATTTTCGAGCGTGGCCTGCACGGCGATGTTCCGCGTGGCGGCATCGACCTCGGAATTGATGGCGGAGATGACCCCGGGGAAGGTGGTGCCGCGGAACGCATCCACGGTGACGGAAATTTTCTGGCCGAGCACCAAATCCGGCAACTGCCGCTGCGGCACGCTGAAATTGACGAAGATCGGGTTGAGCATCTGCAGCGGCATCAGGGCGCGCCCCTTGGAGATATACTGACCGACATTGACCAGGCGGATGCCGATCCGGCCGGCAAAGGGGGCGTGCACATGCTTCTTGTTGATCAGCGCCTGGAGCGCGGCGACATCGGCCCGGGACTGTTTGTAGGCGGCGGCAATGGCATCGTATTCGGATTTCGCCATGGCCTTGCTCTCGATGAGATCCTTGGCCCGGTCCAGGTTGATGAGAGCCAGTTCCCCGCGCGCCTGGGTCGCATTCAGCTGCGCGGTTTCGACCGTCGTATCGATCTCCACCAGCAGATCACCCGCTTTGACAGTCGTGCCGCTGTCCGCGGCGATTTTGACAATGGTGCCGTCCGCATCCGCACTGATCGTGACGCCCTGCACGGGGGCCAGGGTGCCGATCGCCTGCAGGGCCGGGTGCCAGGCCACGGCGGCGGCTTCAATCGTGGTCACGGCACTGACCGGCGGCGAATGCGGCGCCGAAGCCATCTTTTGGATCTGGGCCAACTTGACGGCGCCCAGCGTCACGACGACGATGATGAAACCGCCCAAGGCGATGAGAAATTTCTTAAACATGAGGATGGAGGTTAGGTTTAAATTGGGAAAATTGAAAATCAGCCGGCGGAAACCACGGCGGTTTCCTTCGTGGTGGTGTTCACTTGGGCGGCCTGTTGCTGGATCTTGCCCAGCAGATGGACGAGGGTCTTGCGCTCGGTTTCGCTCAGGGGGCTCATCAGCGAGGTGATCGCCTGGAAGTGGCCGGGAAGGAATTCCTGAAGGAAATGTTCGCCCGCTGCGGTCAGACGCACGGACATCATGCGGCGGTCAGTGAGATCAGGATCGCGTTTCACGAAACCGTCGCGCTCCAGGGTGTCGATCAGGCCGGTCATGGTCGCCCGGGTCACCCCCGCCGCCTCGGCCAGTTCGGCGGGTGTGCGCGGGCCGACCACCCCGGCGTCATCCCCCATCAGCGCGAGGATGCGGGGCTGACTGCTCCGCCAAAGCAGCATCAGCACGCCAAACCGGCCATGGGAAATATTATGGGCGCTGAGATTGTGATCGGTCACGCTAAACACCTCATCGCCCGTGCGAAGCAGGTGCAGGAAGGCCTCCATGGCCGAGGGATCGAGATCGGGAAACTCCCGGGCTGCCTCAAGCAGGCATTCGTAGCGTGGCAGGTCTTTCAGGAGCAGGTGAGGCATGGGAAAGGGGGCAGACAGTTAGCTCCCTAATGATTTTCGCAAGGAGTCTTTTTGAAATTCACCAAGGCAGTATAGATCCCCGGAGCAAGCTTCGGGACATTTGACAGGACATCGCTAACCCCATGCTCCCGTCATTACTTCCTGATGTAGGAGCGGCTTTACGCCGCGATTCGTGCGCGGCGCCACGTTCGGATCGCGGCGTAAAGTCACTCCTACAGCCATCCAAGCCGGAGCAGGCTCCGGGGCATTTCAAACCCGCGGGCCGGGTCGCCCGCGCTCCAGCGTGCTGCTCTCTGGAGCCACGGTGACCTCGCCGTGGGAATTTTCCCTGCCGGCCGACCAAGCCGGAGGGAGGTGGGGCGGACCGCCCCGCATGTTCCGCGTGGAGGGCCCGTCTCCCGACGGGCCGCGGCCGGTCAGGTAACAGCCAGTTTCTGAGGGTCCGCAGGCACGGAGGCCGGTTGCTGCCAAACAACAAACCGATCCAATGATCCGCACCTCTCAAGGGGAGTTCTCTTCTAGCGCCATCAGCCGGCCGGATTCGTCGTAGCTGAGAGTCCGCTCGCCCTCCCCATGCCGCTGGATGCCGGTGAGCTGGCCGCGCGCGTCGTAGAGATATTTTTTCATGATCTCGCCCCCGATCTCGATCCGCTCCAGCGCGGAGCCACCCGGTCCGTTCCGAAACACCACCAGAAAATTGAATCCTTCCGTCTGCTGGTTCAGGCGGCGACGCCGGGAGTTGAAGACCGTCGTCACGGCCCCCTTGGCCAGCACCGTCCGTTGCATCACGAAGCCCTGGCTGGTGAGTTTGTAAGTGACTTAGCCGCGACCACCACCGCCTCGGTGGTGATGCCGAGTTCCTTCATGGCGATGTTGCCGGGGGCACTGAGGCCGAAGCGATCAATGCCGACCACCTTGCCGTCGAGACCGACATATTTGTACCAGAGAGCGGTCACACCCGCTTCAATGGCGACCCGCTGGCGGCACGCGGCCGGCAGAATGGCCTCGCGGTAGGCCGCGGGCTGATGGTCAAAGCGAAGGAAGGATGGCATCGAAACGACGCGCGTGCCGGCCCCAAGGGTCTTGGCCGCCGCGACCGCCCATTGCACTTCGCTGCCACTCGCGAGCAGGATGTGGGTCAACGGGGCGGTTTCCTGGATCAAGATATATCCACCCTTCAGTACCCCGGCGCGGCGTTCGTGCGGTGGGCAATCATTCAACATCGGCACCGCCTGGCGACTCAGTGCCAGGAGGGTCGGACCATCCATGCGCTCCATCGCGGCGGCAAAAGCCCCGGCGGTTTCCTCCGGGTCGGCGGGACGAATGACATCGAGATTCGGAATCACCCGCAGGCCGGAAACAGTTTCCACCGGCTGATGGGTTGGGCCGTCCTCGCCGACGCCGACGGAGTCGTGCGTTTATAGATAAACGACCGGCAGCTTCGCGAGCGCGGCAAGGCGCATCGACGGACGCGAGTAATCGGCGAAAACGAGGAACGTCGCGCACGAGGTCCGGAAGATCCCATCATAGGCGACGCCATTGTTGATGGCCGCCATGCCGTGCTCACGAATGCCGTAGCGGAGGTTGCGGCCGGCGCGGTTGGTGCGGTCAAAATCCTTGTCGGCCGCGATATAATTCAACGTCGAGCCGTGGAGGTCGGCACTGCCGGAAATCAGCAGCGGCAATTCGGCGGCGATGGGCTGGAGGACATTGTTGCCCGCCGCGCGCGTGGCGAGTTTGGCGTCGGGCGGGAAGAGCGGGATCTTGCCCAGCAAATGCGCGGCACTCGGCGTCTGGCCGGCGCGATCGAGCAGCGCGGCTTTGGCGGGATGGGCCGCGCGCCAGGCGGCGAAGAGTTTCTTCCACTTGTTGCCGCCGCGCTTG
>JANMVS010000301.1:0-13340 GCA_031392885.1 Verrucomicrobiota bacterium | reverse complement strand
CGGTTCTTCGCGCTCCAGATGTCGATGTCTTTTCGATGGAAGTATTCCCAGAGTGACTCGTCGGCGCGCGGCACCGGCGCGTCAGCGCCGGCGAGCTTGATGGCTTCGACCAGGGCGGCCTTGACCTGATCCGCCAACGGCGGCGTGGCCGGATCGTGGTCGAGCCGCAGATAGAGCGGCAGGCAATCCGCCTCGCGCAGCAGGGGAAACACACCGGCCTGCAGCAGCGAACTCTTCCCCAAACCCGACTGCCCGAATAGCACCGTGAGCGTGTTGCGCCGCACAAGTCGCACGAGTTCGTCGGTTTCCTTTTCACGGCCGAAGAAAAAGCTGCGCAGATCCTCGGTGAACGAGGACAAGCCGGGCCACGGATTGTCGCGGTCAACCTCGGCGGCCGGAGGGGTATGAATGGGCGTGCTCACAGCAGCCCTTTTTCCCGTTTGCGGTAATCGCGGATCAGGCGAACGGTGCGCTCGACAAATTCGGGCGTGGTGGTGCCGCCCGCCAGCTTTGTCCATTGCACCTGCAGGAACCGTTCCGGCACGAGCGCGTCATTTTCGGAAATCGGGTCGATCGCAATCGGCAAAATGAAGGGGATGGTGTCGGCAATCAGCTTGGCCCGCTCCGCCGCGAGACCCCATTCCAAGCGGAAGTAGCCCTCATGGCGCGCCTGGGTGTGGGCGGAAATCACCGGGAGGAATAGGGAGCAGGCGCGGATGTTGCGCTTGATCTGCTGGTCGAAATCGTCGCCGCCTTCGAGGTAGCGCTGGTCAAACCAGACCTCGATGCCCGCGGCTTCGAGCGCATCCCGCAACAACCGGACGACCGGTGCATCCTGGCTCGCGTAGCTGAGAAACACTGCGCCCGGCTTGAACTCCGGGACCGACGGCGCCGCAGCAGGGGCGGCCAAGGGTGCGGCGGAGCCGTCGGGATGCCGCTCGGCGTAGCGGGACGCGAGTTCGCGGACAAATTCCGCCGCATTGCCCTGCTGGAAGACCTGGGTGCGGTAGGAGAAATTTTTCAGGAAGAGGATCAGATTCGGCTCCGATCGCACGCGGCGATCAGCGACGATCTCCAGTTCCTCGCGTTGCAGGGAGAGGCGTCCGCTCTTGGCGATGCGGATGAAAAAGCGCGTCAGCCAGTCGGGAAAGGTGTTGCCGATCAGCAGCAGGTGGCTCGATTTCAATTCGTCGAACAGCACATTGGGCCGTTTCGACTCCGCCTGCATCGAGGTGAAAAACTCCAGCGTGTCCTCCTCGGTGATGACAAAGTCGGGAGACGCCGAAATCCGACCCAGCATGTGAAACACGGTCGGCACTGCCGCTTTTCGCGCCTCGGCCGGCAGATCCTGATTGTGATTGGGTGCGTAGGCCAGGGAAACGGTCTTGGCGGACCCGCCATGGCGTTCCTCATCGAGGGCCTGCTGGAGCAGGGTGTCGAAGGTGGTGGTGACAAAAAGATTGAAGTGCCGGATGCGCGCCAGCTGGCGGAGCGGCTCGGGCACCGGCGGGGCCAGCTCCTTCATCAGGTTGCGGATGCGCGGGTAGACCTCTTCCCGCCGGCCGCCACCCTGGAGATAGCGGCATACCACTTGATGGAGAGCATCGTCACCCTGGCAGTCGGTCGCCGGCAGGCGCAGTCGTTCGGCAAGTTTGATGGCCAGCAGCCGTTGCAACGGTTGCTCCCCGCCGGCCCCATCGGGCACGTTGAGCAACTCAGCGCCGATGATGGGAATCACCTTTCTATCTTCAATAAACTCAAGAATGTCGTCCCAAAAAAAATCCTGAAGGGGCTGGTCAGGCTCAAGCATCAGGAAAAGTTAAAGAGGACGCGCCGAGCTAGTCCAGCAGACATTGTCTGGCAGCGCGGCTCATTTTGGACGCTGGCTCAGGATGAATTCAAACTGCTTCTGGGAAAACAGGCGGCGGGGGACGCGGCGTTCAGCCTCTGCGATTAGTTTATCCCAGTCGGCGTCGGTCGGCGGCTGGACAAAGGGTTCCCACGATGAGTTGTGGCCATATTTCTTGGCCCAAGTGATGTTTTTGCCGAAGATATCGACACACACCTGGTGTTTTTTACCTTCCTCGTCTTTTTGCCACCAGCCAAATTCCATGGGGCAAAGGCGTAACGGTTCCGCGGGCGGCGGCAAGCGCGGCGTTGGTTAATGTTTTCTAGACGGCACGGGAACCTGGATCCTGGAGTGGGACTGCATGTTTCGGCTCATACCAATTACTCAACGGTTCTGGATTTAAGTTAGGGATGGACCGCTGGGCCCTCCACCCGATCCAATCAGTCAGGCTATCAGGCGAACCTCAGTAGGAGTCGCCCGCTCCACCTTCCGCTCAATCCCGCGACAGTTCCCCGGCGCGGCGGGCCCCGGCGAGCACGGCTTCCTTCATGGTCTCGCGAAACTGACGGGTGGCCATGACCTGCAGGCCGGCGAAGGTGGTGCCGTTAGGTGAGACGACCTGGTCGCGCAGCGTCTCAGGCTCGAGCCCGGAGTGCGCGAGGAGCTTCGCGGCCCCCAGCACGGTTTCCAGCGCGAGTCGGTGCGCGGTGGCGCGCGGGAGCCCGGCCGCGATGCCCCCATCCCGGAGGGCGGCGACAAATTCAAAAAGAAACGCCGGGCCGCTGCCGCTCACGACGGTGACCGCGTCCATGTGTTCCTCGCCGAGTTCGAACTGCTGGCCGAGGGCGCCGAGCAATTTCTCCACCAAGGCGCGATCGGCCGGCGCCAGCGGTTGCAGCGAACAGTAGGGGGTGATGGCGGCGCCGATGGCGGCGGGGGTGTTCGGCAGGGTACGCACGATGTTGCGGGCGTGCGGAAATGACTGTGCAAGCCGGGCCAGCTTTTTGCCCGCGAGGACGGAGAGGACCAGCTTGCCGGCGGTCAGCTCCGCGAGGCGCGGGTCAGCGCCGGCGAGGGACTGCGGTTTGAAAGCGACCACGATCGTATGGCTGCCGGCCAGCAGGCGCGGCAGGTCCGACTCGGCGGTGATGCCGGTCGCCGCGGCGAGTTTCTGGGCGGAGCCGCCGGTCCTGCTGGTGCAGGCGAGTTCTCCGGGCAGATAGACTTGCTTGGCCAGCAGCCCGCGAATTATGGCCGAGGCGAGGTTACCGGCACCGAGGAAGGCGATCTGGCGGTTTAGCATGCGAGCGGGGGATTCTTCGCTGCGCTCCGCCGGACAGGCGAGCGAGAATTTGCGCCAAGGCGCGCCGGGCGGGACCCGGGGCCGACCAGCCTAATTCCTCGTTTTCCGGTCGAGCGGATGGCGGATGGTGGCGATGGTGCCACCGCCCGGGCGGTCGCTGAGTGAGACATCACCGCCGAGATTGCGAATCGCGTGGCGGGCGACGGTCAGGCCCATGCCCACCCCCACCGTGTGTTTGGTACTCGTGAAAGGTTCGAAACAGTGGTCGAGGATCTGGGGATCGACCCCGCGGCCCCGGTCCTCGATATGCAAGAGGGCGAAGCGACCCTCATCAGGCCGATCGATGAGCTCGGTGCGGATATTGATGGGGCGTTTGTCGTCGGGCTCGTCGTGATAGCTTTCCCAGGCGTTGATGAGCAACTTGGCGAGCGCGTCCTCGAATACCTCGACATTGGTTTCGATCAGGGCATCGCCGGCGGTGTTCTCGATGGTGATGGGCTGGTCGATCTTATAGTCAATTTGGTAGCGGCGGACACCACTC
Organism: Verrucomicrobiota bacterium; assembly: GCA_031392885.1. Taxonomy (GTDB): domain Bacteria; phylum Verrucomicrobiota; class Verrucomicrobiia; order Opitutales; family Opitutaceae; genus Lacunisphaera. The sequence goes on along the minus strand of JANMVS010000301.1, from coordinate 9,647 downwards.
TCGATCATCCGGGGCAGGCTGGCGCGAATCAGCGGCGGCTTGTTCTTCACCACCAGGCCCGTGAGTTGCTTGATGATGGCGACGATCCGGTTGACCGCGTCCTCGAGATGCTGGGCATTTTTGCGCACCAGCTCGGGCTTCTCGTGATAGGCCTTGATGAGATCGACATAGCCGATGACGACGCCGAGGAGATTATTCAGGTTATGCGCGATCCCCTGCGTGACCGCGCCGATGGTGGCGGAACGGCGGGACTCGCCGAGGCGGCGCTGAAGATCGACCAGATCGCGGTTAACCGACACGAAGCGGAGCTGGGTCTGGACGCGGGCCAGGGTCTCATCGAGGTCGATGGGCTTGGTGATATAATCCACCGCTCCCACCCCCAGGCCCTCGATCTTGCCCTCCTTGGAGGTGCGGGCGGTGATGAAGATGACCGGAATGGACTTGGTCTCGGACTCGGCCTGCAGGCGCTGGCAGACCTCGATGCCGTCCATCTCGGGCATCATGACATCGAGCAGAATGAGGTCGGGTTTGTCGGCCTTGACGCGGTCGAGGGCCTCGCGGCCGGAATAGGCCGTGGCTACGCTCATGCCTTCGCGCTCCAACTTGCGTTTCAGCAACTGGACGTTGATGGGTTGGTCATCGACTACAAGAATCTTGGGGGCGGCCATGCTGGTCGGGCTAGTTGGAGCTGGTTTTAGAGAGCGTGGCAAGTGTCTGTTAAGACCGCATCGCCTATTTCTGGGGCGACGGCAAAGTGTTTTGGCGGCGGGCTTTGACGGTATTTTTCATCAGCAGGGCGACCGTCATGGGGCCCACCCCGCCAGGCACCGGAGTGATTTTGCTGCACAGCGGGGCCACCGAGGGAAAGTGGACGTCGCCCGTAAGACGATAGCCGGTCTTTTTGGTCGCGTCGGCAACGCGATTGATGCCGACGTCGATGACGATGGCGCCGGGCTTGACCATGTCCGCCGTCACAAACTCGGGTTTCCCAATGGCGGCAATGAGCACGTCGGCCAGGCGCGTGAGGGCCGGGAGGTTGGCGGTTTGTGAATGGCAGACGGTGACGGTGGCGTTGGCCCAAGGTTTGCGTTGCAGGACGAGCAGCGCCGCGGGCTTGCCGACAATGAGGCTGCGTCCGAGCACGACGACGTGTTTGCCCATGAGGGACACGCCGGAGCGCTGAAGCAGTTCCATGATGCCGGCCGGCGTGCAGGCGACAAAGCCGGTCTCGTCCTCCTGGGCGAGCTTGCCGAGGTTCATCGTGTGGAAGCCGTCAACATCCTTGTGCGCCGCGATGCGGCGGAAAACCGCCACCTCGTTGAGGTGTTTGGGCAGCGGGGACTGGACGAGGATGCCATCGACCGTGGGGTCGGTGTTGAGCTGGTCCACGAGGGCAAATAGTTCGTCCTGCGAAATCGTGACCGGGGGAAAGATCAGGCGGCTCTCGATGCCGATCTCGGCGCAGGTTTTCTGCTTTTTGGTCACGTACGAAACCGAGGCGGGATCCTCGCCCACGCGCACGAGGGCGATGCAGGGCGGCCGGCCCGGCAAGGTGGCGACCTCGGCCTTGAGTTCGGCGATGAGGGCTGCGGCAATCTTATTGCCGTCGATGAGTTCCATGGGGCCGGAAAAGGAAAGTCGCGCGTGGAACCGTGTGCGCTTTACTTCAACTGCATGGCCTCGGCGGCGATGACGAGATCCTTGCCATCGACCGTATTCCGGACCGTCCCCGTGATGGTAATGTTGCGATCGAGAAAATTCTCGATCTTGTCGATCAGCAGAAGGCGCCGGGTGTCGACATAAGCGAAGCGCCGGCCGGACACATCGATGAGCTGATAGTCATAGAGCGGGTTGGGATTCAGCAAGGGGCGTTTGGCGAGGACCAGCTTGCCGGCGAAGAGGCGGGGCATATCCGCCGTATCGCCGGTGAGTTTCACGGGATGACCGAGGGAGCTGACGGGGGCAACGGTCGCCGGGGCGGCGCCGCTGAAGGCGGCTTTGGTGTCCGCGGGCTTATTGGCCGTCTCGCCGATGGCGATGAAGCCCTGGATTTTTTTCTCGAGCTTGATCTGGCAAAAATCGCCCGACGCCAAGCCGATGACCTCCGACTTGTCGCCTTTCTGCGCGACCGTGAGAATGGGCGCGGTCTTGCTGGGCGCGGTAAAGACACTGGCGCCCTCGTTGACTTCGAGGCTCTTGGAGATATCGCGCCGTTGCACATAGGCCTCGAAGGTGCCGCTGACTTCGATGCGCCGCCAGCCGACCGGGGCTTCCCCGACGACGGCGACGGTGGTGCCGGCTTTGAGGCGGGCGATGACCGGCGTTTGGGGATCGGTCTGGATAAAGACGGCGGTATCGGCCGTGAGCGTGTCGGCGCCGAGGGGCGCGGCGGCGAGCAGGAGAGCGAAGAGGGTGGGATTAATTTTCATCGTGGGTGGAGGGAGTCATCTCGCGGTAATGATCGACCGGGACGACGAAGAGGGATTGGATCTCTTTCGTAGAAAGTTGTTTCACGCCGCGCAAAGGAATTCCTTTCAGGCGGAGGGAGCCGATCTGGTAGCGCCGGAGGCGGCGGACCTGGAAACCGAGGGCGATGAAGAGCTGGCGAATCTCGCGTTTTTTGCCGTGGTGCATGTGGACATCGAGCTCGGTCGAGCTGCGGTCCGAGCCCGGATTGACCAGGTTGGCCCGCTCCACCTTCAGGTGTTCGCCCTCGATGACGACCCCGCGCAGGAGCTGGCGCAGCCGGCCGGCGGGAAAGGCCTCCTCGAGTGAAACGTAGTAGCGTTTCACCACCAGATTGGACGGGTGCATGAGTTTATTGGCCAGGTCGCCGTCGGAGGTGAGAATGACGAGACCTTCGCTGTCCTTATCGAGGCGGCCGGCGCAGAAGAGGCGCAGCCGGGCCCATTCGCGGGGGAGGAGGTCGAAGATGGTTTGCTCGGCGTGGGGGTCGCTGTTGCTGCAAACCACCCCGCGGGGCTTATGCATGACGAGGGCAAGTTTCGGCTGGGCTTGCGCCCGGATGGCCTTGCCGCGCACCGTGACCTTGTCCGTGCCCGGTACGACTTTCTGGCCCAGCTCCGCCGGCTGGCCGTTCACATAGACTTCGCCGGCGACAATCGAGGCCTCGGCGGCGCGGCGCGAGCAGAGGCCAGATTCGGCGATAAATTTTTGGATGCGGACGGGTGCCATGGAAGCGGGCTGAATGGCATGCGCCACCAGAGGGTGCAACGAGATTCAATGTCGCCAATTCAGGCTTGTTATTCCTAGGATCCAACCGGTTATATTCACCGGCTCATGCATTTTTCCACTCCGCCGTTCAGTGCGTACACCAAGGATAATCCGCTTCCGGCCAAATTGCTGGAAAACCGGGTGCTCAACAAGGATGGGTCGAGCAAGGACACGCGCCATCTGGTGATCGACATCGCCGGCAGCGGCTTGACCTATTCGGTGGGGGATTCGTTGGGAGTTTTTTCCGCCAACCGTCCGCAAATTGTCGAGGAGATCATCGAATTGCTCGGCGCCACCGGTAATGAGCCGGTGCTGCCCCCGCGGCTGACCGCCGCCATCAGCCTGCGGGACGCGCTGACGGGCAAGCTTTCATTGGCCGGACCGACCAAAAAAATCCTCGAGACCCTGGCGGCGAAGACGACCGATGCAAAAGAGCAAGCCCGGCTGGCGGAACTGCTGGCGCCGGGCGCGGAGGAGTTGCGCGAGTCTTTTCTCGGGCAAAGAGAGTACATCGACCTGCTGGAGGAGTTTCCCGGCGCGAAGCTGGCCCCGCAGGAATTGGTCGACCATTTGCGCCGCCTGATGCCCCGGTTGTATTCGATCGCCTCATCCCCCGTGCTCCATCCCGGTCAGGTGCACCTGACGGTGGCCCCCGTGCGCTATGAATCGAACGGCCGCCGGCGTTATGGGGTTTGCTCGACCTTCCTGGCCGACCGCGTCACCCGCCGGAAAACCCTGATTCCCGTCTTTGTGGCCGCATCCCATTTCGGGCTGCCCCAAGATGCGACCAAGGACATCATCATGGTCGGACCCGGTACCGGCATCGCTCCGTTCCGCGCATTCGTGCAGGAACGCCTGGCGACCAAGGCGGCGGGTCGCAACTGGCTGTTTTTTGGCGACCAGCATCAGGCCACTGATTACCTCTACGGCGACGAGTGGAAGCGCCTGCTGACCGAGGGCAGGATGGCGCGGGTGGACTTGGCCTTCTCCCGGGACCAGCCGCAAAAAATCTACGTGCAGGACCGCCTGCGCGAAGCCGCCGCTGAAGTGTGGGCCTGGCTCAAGGCCGGGGCGCACTTCTACGTGTGCGGGGACGCGCACCGGATGGCGAAGGATGTCGATGCGGCGTTACACCAGATCATCGCCGAGCAGGGCGGCCTCGACGCGACCCTGGCCGCCGCGTATGTGAAGCAGATGAAGAAGGACCAGCGCTACCAGCGCGACGTGTATTGACAATGGCCGCGGGGCTGCCGCTCTATGGCGTTCTTCCCTATGAGTCTGACCTTTAATAACAGAATTGCACTCGTGACCGGCGCGGGCCGGGGCATTGGCAAAGCCATCGCAGAATTGCTCGCGAAGCACGGAGTAACCGTGATCTGCGTCAGCAAGTCCGCCGACAGCTGTGGCGCGACGGCGGCCGCGATCATCGCCGCCGGAGGCAAGGCCAAGGCGCTCGCGGTCGACGTGGCTGAAGGGGCGGCGGTCGCCAAGGCCAGTGCCGACCTGTTGGCCGAATTCGGCCAAGTCGACATTTTGGTCAATAATGCCGGAATCACAAAGGATGGCCTGTTATTCCGCATGTCCGAAGAGGATTGGAATTCTGTCCTCGCGACAAATCTCACCAGTTGCTATCATTGGACTAAATACATTGGTCGCTCGATGACCCAGAAACGCTGGGGCCGCATCGTGAATATCACCTCGGTGGTCGGCATCATGGGCAACGCGGGTCAGGCCAACTATTGTGCGGCCAAGGCGGGCCTGATCGGCTTCACCAAGTCCATCGCAAAGGAATTTGCCGCCCGTAATGTCACCTCGAATGCCGTCGCGCCGGGTTTCATCAAGACCGACATGACCGCTTCGCTGCCCGCCGAGGCCGCCGATAAGATAACCTCCCTTATTCCGCTGAAGCGGCTCGGCGCGGCGGCTGATATTGCCCACATGACATCGTTTCTTTGTTCGGAGGAAGCGGGTTACATCACGGGGCAAGTTTTTACCGTTGACGGCGGCATGGTGATGTGATGCCTCTTTGACTGTATTTTTCGATCCCCTTTTAAAACACATGGCTGACCAGAAAACCATCGACCAGCGCGTCAAAGAAATCATCGTTAACCAACTGAATGTTAACGAGGAACAAATTACTCCCCAAGCATCATTCCTCGATGACCTTGGCGCCGATTCGCTTGACACCGTCGAGCTGATTATGGCTTTCGAAGAAGAATTCAAGGACGAGATCAAGGGCGAGATTCCTGAATCCGATGCAGAGAAACTGCAGACGGTCGGCGATGTGACTGCGTACATCGAAGCGAAAGCCGGCAAGAAATAATTTTGGCCTTTGACGAAAGCGTTCTGCCGTCTGGCCTAGGGCTGGTCTGGTAGGGCGCTTTTTTATTTTCCTCCAAAATCTCCCTCATGGAAACTTTTCCCCAGCCCAAACGAGTGGTGGTTACCGGCATGGGCGTCGTCGCGTCGATCGGACATAACGTCAATGATTTCTGGACGAGCATTCTTGCCGGCAAGTGCGGCATCGACCGGGTATCCCTTTTTGATGCCAAGGATTATAGCTGCAAGATCGGCGCGGAGGTCCGCGGCTGGGATCCCGCGACTTTGATGGATCCCAAGGAAGTGCGGCGCAACGACCGCTACACGCATTTCGGCTTTTGCGCTGCGCGCGAGGCAACGGCCGACGCCAAACTCGACATGACCCAGGAGGATCCGGATCGCGTGGGCGTCATCATCGGCTCCGGCATCGGCGGCATGTGGACCATCGAGAACCAGCACAAGGTGCTCCTGGCCCGCGGGCCGCGCAAGGTGTCGCCGTTCATGATTCCGGCCCTCATCAGCAACATGTGCAGCGGTCTGGTCGCGATCGACCTGGGCGCCCGGGGGCCCAATTTCTCCATTGTCAGCGCCTGTGCCACCGCCACGCACGCCATTGGCGAATCCCTGCGGATGATTCGCCGCGACGAGGCCGACGTCATGGTCTGCGGCGGCGCAGAAGCCGCCATCACGCCCCTCGCCTACGCCGGTTTTTGTTCCATGAAGGCGATGAGCACTAATAACGAGGCTCCGCAGAAATCCAGCCGCCCGTTCGATTTGAACCGGGATGGTTTTATCATGGCCGAGGGGTCCGGGATTCTGGTGCTCGAGAGCCTGGAGCATGCGTTGGCGCGCGGGGCGCACATTTATTGCGAACTCGCCGGCTATGCGGCCACCTGTGATGCGTATCACATCACCTCGCCCGATCCGGACGGCAAGGGCCTGTCTCTCGCCATGAGCCGCTCGCTCAACGATGCCCGGGTGGCTCCGGCCGAGGTCGACTATATCAACGCCCACGGCACCTCCACGCCCTACAATGACAAGTTTGAAACCCTCGCCATCAAGAAAGTCTTTGGCGAACACGCGCGCAAGGTCCTGATCAGTTCTACCAAGTCGATGACCGGGCATTTGCTCGGTGCGGCGGGTGGGGTCGAGGCCATTATCAGTGTCAAGACCATCCAGACCGGCGAGGTGCCACCGACCATCAATCTCGAGACGCCGGATCCGGACTGCGATCTGGACTACGTGCCCAACGTCAAGCGCAGTGCCAAGATCAACACGGTCATGAGCGATAACCTCGGTTTCGGCGGCCAGAATGCCGCGCTCGTCTTTCGCAGGATCTGAGTGTTTCCGGTTGCCTGGGGCCAGGGAGAACAATTTCCGCTGGGTTTTCTGCTGCCAGGGCCTGCTCCCTTCCGCCCGCCTGGGCGGGAGAAGGATCCATCAGGGTTCACGCGTCCCGCTGGATTCTTCGCACGGCTCAGAATGACAAGCCTAGCCCGGATATCCCGAGCAGCCGTGAATGCGGAAAAAGATTTGGCCCAGGGTGTGGTATCGGTTGCGAGCAGAGTGTGAAATATCCGGGCTAGGACATTGAAGACGTCCCCTAGGCCCGCGGGCGTGCTGTTCCGCCGGACGGCTTGGTTGACCGTGAGTTAGGGTGAGGCAACCTTTCCCGTGGTTTGCTGCCGAAAGGATAAATTCCCCGTTGACGCGCGATTGCGCCGCCCTTTTAACTCGGCCCCTTTCGTTCATGGCGAGTTAGCTCAGTTGGTAGAGCAGAGGACTGAAAATCCTTGTGTCCTCGGTTCGATTCCGAGACTCGCCACCACTTTAGAGCCCCGTAACAACGGGGCTCTTTTTGTTGGAATATCTCACAGTTAGGCAGACTCTTATCCCCGCATGGCCGGTGATCTATTTAACCAATTGGTGGAGGCGCATTATACGCCGCTCTTTCGCTTTGCCCTCAGTCTGGCGAAGAATTCCTCCGATGCGGGCGACCTGACCCAGCAGACTTTTTTCATCTGGGCGAAGAAGGGCCATACCTTGCGCGAGGCGGGCAAGGCCAAATCCTGGCTCTTCACCACGCTTTATCGGGAATTTCTGCGCGGCCGGCGTCGGTCCGAACGGGTGACCGCCCTGGAAGACTTGGGGCCGGTCGAGGCCGATCCGCCCGCGCCGGAAATTGATGTTGTGACCGGGATGGATGCCGACCTGGTGGTCGCGGCGCTCCAGGAAGTGGATGAGGTTTACCGCGCGCCGCTGACGCTCTTCTACATGCAGGACCTGTCGTATAAGGAAATCGCCGATATTCTCGAGGTGCCCATCGGCACCGTCATGTCGCGCCTGTCTCGCGGCAAGGCCCAGTTGCGCGCGGCCTTGGCTCGCAAGGAAACGGGACAGCGCCACAAGGTCGTACCCTTTCAAACCCCACCAGCGAGGAAACTCTCATGAACAACGAGGAGGCAAAATTCATTCTGCAAGCTTATCGCTCCAGCGGGGCGGATGCGGCGGATGCCACGTTCTGCGCCGCCCTGGAGCAGGCCAGGCAAGATCCGGCCTTGGGCGCTTGGTTCGCCCTCGAACAGGCTTTTGACCGCACGGTCAGTGCGAAGCTCAGTCAGGTGCCGGCTCCGGCCGGCCTGCGCGAGTCGATCCTCGCGGGTGGCCGGGTGACCGCCCCGACGAAGTTCCAGCGCAGTTGGTGGCAGCATCCCGCTGCGATGGCGATGGCGGCCAGCGTGGCCCTGCTGCTGGCCGTCGGCGTGGCCCTCTGGCCCAAACGAGCCGCGGCCGACGCCACCCTCCTGGAATTCGTCGCGGTTGATGCGCGGAACAGTTTGATGCACCACGTGGGCCATGGGGAAAAAACCGCCGCGTTGCAGGCCATGCTTAGTCAGCCGACGACGAAACTCAGCGAACACCTGCCGGTTAACTTTACGGCCTTGCGCGCGGCGGGCTGTCGGACGGTGCAGTTCAGGGGGCACGAGGTGCTGGAAGTATGCTTTCAGCGCGAGGGAGCCTGGTTTCACTGCTACATCGCCCAGCGGGCCGACTTTCCGGCGTTCGTCGCCGCGGTGGCCCCGGCCTTGACTAATCTGGAAGGCTCCAGTGTTGCGACGTGGGCCGACGCATCCCTGCTCTATACGGTGGTCGGCAAGGTGGGACGGTCGACCCTCGAAAAAATCCTGTGATTTCCCCGCACCGCCGGGGAGCAGTTTTACCGTGCCAAGCCTGCCGTCGTCTGTAGCTTGGCTGTTGTGAAGAAACTGGCCCCGCCCACTGCCGAGCATACGCGCCTCGCGGAGGACGCGCAGCGCGGAAAAAACTGGAAGCGCTGGGGACCCTATCTCGCCGAGCGGCAGTGGGGCACCGTGCGCGAGGATTATTCAGAAGACGGCGACGCGTGGAAATACTTTACCTTCGAGCAAGCCCAAAGCCGGGCCTATCGCTGGGGGGAGGACGGCCTGCTCGGAATCACCGATCGGGAGTGCCGCTTGTGCTTTGCCCTGGCGTTGTGGAATGGGCGGGATCCGCGACTCAAGGAGCGACTGTTCGGTCTCACCGGGCCGGAAGGCAATCACGGCGAAGACGTGAAGGAAGCCTATTTCTATACGGCGAGCACGCCGACGCACAGCCACATGCGGGCCGTCTACCATTACCCGCAGGCGGAATTTCCCTATGCCCGTCTCCGCGAGGAAAACGCCCGCCGCAGCCGCCAGGAACGCGAATTCGAACTGGAGGCCACCGGCGTTTTCGCCGAGCAGCGCTACTTTGCGGTCGCGGTGGAATATGCCAAGGCGGGGCCGAATGATATATTGGTGGAAATAGCGGTGACCAATTGCGGGCCGGAGCGCGCCACCTTGCACGTGCTGCCGACGCTGTGGTATCGCAACACCTGGTCGTGGGGCTGCAAGCACGAGGGTTGCGAGTTGAAGCCGCGCATGCAGCAGGTGGGGCTGGGGCAGGTGCAGACGCATCACCCGTCTCTCGGGCGATTTTTCTGGGAGGTGGAGTCGCTGGCGGGCCAGCACGCGCCGCTGCTTTTCACCGAAAACGAGACGAATGCGGAGGGGCTTTTCAACTCAGCCAACGCC
>JANMVS010000269.1:0-5502 GCA_031392885.1 Verrucomicrobiota bacterium | reverse complement strand
CGCCCTGGATGCCGCCCGGCACGTGATCTCCTCCGGTCGCTGGGCCGTCCGCCTCATGACGGCCACGGATGGACCCTTGCGCCCCGCGTTTGAGCAAAGCGGCATTGCCGTGCAAGAGGTCGACCCGCAGCCCGTGTTTTCTGCGACCGATGAGCCCGATTGCCAGCAGGCCTTGGCCAAGGTTGGACGTCCGATCTGGTGGAAACACCTCGATGCCGTCGCGGTGTTTGATCCGCTCTGTTTCTGGGCCATCACCTTGGCGCAGTCACAAGACCTGCCCGTGCTTTTTGACTGCAGCGAAACGTCGGCCCTCCAGATTCCGGCGGGGGCTTCCGCCGCGGTGCAGGCCCTCGCCCGGCAGGCTTGGAACTCGGCCACCCGCATCTGTTACAGCTCCGAAACCGCCGCCAGTGCCCAATCGGCGGGATTGTCCCGCGCCGGCGCGGTGATTCCCCATTGGCACTCGCCCCAGTTGCCCACCCGGGCTGCCGGTCAGGACGGGTTCCGTCTGACCCTCGCACCGTTGCGCACGGCGGACTGGCTGGCCCGCCGTCATCCCGCCAGCGCCGCCCGCTGGCATTTTGCGGAGAACCTCACCGGCCGGCCCTCGCCTGATTTTCGCGCCAATCGGCCGGCATTGCTGCTTCGTGGGCCCCTCGACCTAAGCCGACTTGCCCTCTGCCTGAGCCCGCAGGACGGCCGGGAACCGCTGCGTTGGCTGCTGGATGCCGCGGCCCTGGGCATTCCAGTCGTGGCCACACGGGGACCGCTCGCCGAGGAATTTTTCGGCCCCGCCGCCGCGGCCTTCGTGGCGCCATATAATCCCCTCGCGCTCGCCCATGCCCTGCTCGACTTCGAGGCGAACCCCGCCGGATACCTGCGCCGTGCCGCCGCCGCGCAGCGGCGGGTGCGGGCCGAAAATAATCCCGCCGTGCTGCTGCCCCGCTGGCAGGCCCGGCTCGAGACGGCGACCGCCGCCCGCGATTGAAGACACTCCCTAATGAAAGAGCCGGCCCGCCGGGATCGAGCACTTGAGTCTGCTCACCAAGCCGGGCCGGAGCAAAGCTTCGTTGGTCAGGCGGTTTTCATTCCTCAAGTCAATCAGTGTTCATCGGTGGTTTCCGAATGAATTATTCCGGATCGGTGGTCCTGCCGTCGGGCTTGCGCCCGGCCCCGGGCTTCGCCTTAGTCTGCGCGCCGTACCGTGAACGAAAACTCCTCCTACATCTTTGACGTGGAAGAACCCCGCGCGTGGGTCTTTACCGGCGAGCCGGTCTGGATCAGCGGCTGGTTCCTGTCCAAACCCGGGGCCGTGTTTTCGGATATCCGCGCGATCATCGATGGCGTGCCTCATCTGGGGATTTTCGGTCTGCCCCGCGAGGCGGTCGAGCGCACGCACCGTGGCTATGCCGGATTGCCGCATGCGGGTTTCTCCCTGCTCGTGCGTCCGCCGCTCGGCGCCCAGCTCATCCGCCTCGAGTTGCTGGACGCCGGCCAGCACTGGGTCGAGATCTGGCGGACCGCCATTACGGTCAAGCAGGGACCCAAAGCTGGCGCCCGGCTCAATGCGGGGGTTGTCCCCGATCAATTGCGCAAGCTGCTCCAAGCCTGCCGGGCTGATCCCGCCGCTGACCTCGACCCGCTCGCACACACCCTCGCCATTGAGTCTTCCGTGGTGACGCTCGAAACCCTGCCGAATCCGCCGTTCTTCGGCGCGCTGGAAAATCCGCTGCTCACCGGCGGCTCGCAGTTCGGCAAACTGAAGGTCGAAGGCTGGATCATCCACCAGCAGCAGCGCATCCGCCGGCTCATCGGCAGCACGCATCCCCTCGTCGAAAACGAGCTGGCCTATGGTGACCGCGAGCGCGCGGAAGCCGGCCAGCTCTTTCCCGGCCATCCCTACGCGGCCCGCTCGCAATTTTTTGGCCTGGTGGACATCGATGAGGCGGCCGGCGATCCCGTGGGCCTGAAGATTTTCGCCGAACTCGAGGACGGGACGCGCCACCTGGTCTTCATGCGCCGCTGCTACCAACGCGGCTGCACCCAAATGGAACGGCCGCTGCCGGAATTCAGCCGGGCAACTTTCCTGCGGGTCGCGCTGGCCTTGGCCGGCGGCTGCCGCAGTGCCGGGGTGCAGCTCGGTCGGCTCGGTGATTTCTGGCGGGAAGGTAAACACGCCTACCGGCTCTACCGCCTCTTTGCCCCGACTTCCCTGGAGCAGCTCACCCCAGCGGGAGAAAATCCCTACCGCGCCTGGCAGCGCGCCAACTCCCTCTCCTCTCCGCTGCGGCAGTTGCTGGGCACCGCCGCGCATCAGCTGGGCAAGGCTGGCCCGCGGCTGGTGCTCCTGGTTGACACCCGGGACTGCACCCCGGCGCAGCTGCGCGAATTGGCGGATTCCCTCCGGGCCCAAATCTACCCGCACTGGCAGGCGTGGTTTGTCGGTGCCTTACCCTCACCCGGGGGAGATGACCGTCTGCACACCGAGCCCGGCGTCGGGCCGGATGATTTTGTCCGCGGGCTGAATGCGGTCGTGCCGCGGGCCGTGGGCGCCTGCCTCAGCCTCATCCCCGGCCACTCGCGACTGCCGCCGGATGCCCTGATTGAAATTGCCGAGTGCCTCGCCACGCATCCCGCGCTGGAACTGATCTACACCGACGAAGACCGGATGGATGACACCGGGGCGCGCTCGGTCCCGGAGTTCAAGCCCGACTGGAGCCCGGCCCTGGCCGACTCGGGACTGTTCCCCGGCCAGCTCAGCTTCGTGCCGCAAGTCCGGATTCTCGCCCTCGGTTCGTTCCGCGCAGATTTTGCCCGCGTGCCGTGGTTCGATCTGCTGTTGCGGCTGGGTGATCGCCTCCGGCCGGAGCAAGTGGCGCACCTGCCCCTGGTCTGCCATCATGCCCGCGCCGCCGTTCCGCGGGAAACCGCCGCTGCGGATCCGATCATTGAACAAACGCGGCGGGCCCTCGCGGATGCCGCCCAGCGCCGCGGCTGGAGTGCCGAGCCCTTTCTGCCCGAGACCGCGCACCAGCGCCGCCGGAGTTTTCACCAGCTGCGTTGGGCTCCACAGAACCTGGCGCGCCTGCCGGTGACGATTGTCATCCCCACCCGCGACCGGCTGCACCTGCTGCAGGAGTGCATTGAACTGCTCGATGAGACCGTGGACTGGCGCCACGCGAAGCTGGTGATCATCGACGATTACTCCCGCGACGCCGACGCCGTCGCGTATCTGGCGGCCATCCAACAGCGCCCGGATCTGCAATGCACGGTGGTCCGGCCGGCCGATCGCAGTGCGCCGTTCAATTACTCCCATTTGGTCAATCTGGCCCGGCCCCACCTCGACACGCCGCTGGTGTTGCACCTCAACAACGATGTGAACGCCCTGGAGCGCGGTTGGCTGGAGGAAATGGCGGCGTGGTTCACCCAGCCCGACGTCGGCGTGGTGGGCGCCAAACTGGTTTATCCGGACCGGACCCTCAACCACACGGGCATCATCATCGGACCGCACGGCGGGCTCGCTGACACCCCTTTTGCCAAATCACCGGAAAGTGCCGTGGGCGTCGAGTGGCACGCCGCCGCGCGCGAAGTCTCGGCGGTCACGGGCGCGTGCCTGATGACTCGCACCGCCCTCTATCATGAACTCGGCGGATTTGACGAAAAGGATTTCGGCGTCGCCTACAACGACGTCGACTACTGCCTGCGCGTGCGCGCCGCCGGCCACCGCATCATCTACACCCCGCAGGCGAAACTCATGCACTGGGGCAGCGCCACGCGCGGCGTGACATTCGATGAGGCCGAGCACATTGCCTTCGTCCGTCGCTATCCGGCCTATCGTGACCCCTACTGCAGTCCGCACCTTGCCCTGGCGGAGGGCAAGCTCGCCTGTTGTGGCGCGACCGCTGCCCGCCCGGAGCGGGCCGGCCGGCTGCGCCTGCTGCTGCTGACGCACAATCTCAATCTGGAAGGCGCACCGCTGTTCCTCCTGGACTATGCCACCTACCTGGCCCGCGAAGCCGGTTTCGGGCTGGAAATCCTCACTGCGCAGGATGGCCCGCTGCGCCCGGCTTTCGAGGCCCTCGGGGCCCACCTCACGGTCATCAAGGTCAGCGACATTTTCGGCGCGGAGAGCGAGGAGATATTCCACAGCCGGGTCGGGGACGTGGCGCACCAACTCGACTGGGAACAGATCGACCTGGTGGTGTGCAACACCCTTGTCAGTTTCTGGGGCGTGCATCTCGCGGCGCGGGCCGGCAAGCCCTCGCTGTTCTACATCCACGAGAGCAATTCGATTTTCCGGTGCTTCGAACGCTCGCTGCCCCTGTCCCTGCACCACTTGGTCGGCCAGGCTTTTGCGCGGACCACCCGCGCGCTGTTCCTCTGCCAGGCCACCCGGGCCTATTACGAGGACCACAACCGGCACGGCAATTTCCAGATCGTGCCCAGCTGGATTCGCCTCGATGCCATCGCGGCCTTCCGGGGCACCCACGACCGGACCGCGCTGCGGCGCAAGCATGGGATCGCCGACGACGAGACCGTCATCGCCAACATCGGCACGGTGTGCGAGCGCAAGGGCCAGCATATTTTCCTCCGCGCCCTCGAACACTTCCACCGCGAGCATGGCGCCCGGGGTAAATTCCACTTCATCATGGTCGGCGCCCGGCCGGGCATCTACCTGGAGCTGCTCCAGCGCGATCTGGCCCGGCTCGACGGACCCAAAGTCACGCTCGTGCCGGAGACCCCCGACGTGTTTGATTTCTTCGTGGCGGCGGACCTGTTCGTCTGCACGAGCTACGAGGAATCATTTCCGCGCGTGGTGATGGAGGCGATGGCTTTCCGCACCCCGCTGGTGACCACGAACGTGCATGGCATCGCCGAACTCGTCGGCCAGCGGCAGGACGGCTACCTCGTCCCCGCCGGTGATCATCTGGCGCTATCGACGATGATGTGGACCTGCCTCGCCAAGGAGCGCAGCGGCAAGTCGCTCACACCCACCGCCTATTCCAAGGTGCTGCGTTATTATGATTATGCCAAGGTGTTGCCCGGCCACGTGGCGCTGGCCCGCGAGGCGGTCCTGACCTTTGAAGAAAATCCCCGGGTGCCCCCGGTGCCGGCCGCGGGGTCACCGCCCGCGGTCACTGGACGGAGCCCGGCTTTGCCACCGAACCAGCGCAGCCTGCAGCGCCGGCTTCTCCCCTGGGCGGCGTTGGCCCAGCCCCTGTGGGCCGGCGTGGCTCCCTACGTCCGCGGCGTGGGCTGGGCGGTCCTGTTCGTCCTGCTGGCCGCCGCCGCCTTCACCCTGCCGTTCGCGCCCGCCCCCGAGCTGGATCCATCCTGGCGCATGGCGCTCGGTTATTTTTTTAAGCAAGGCGCGCAATTTGGCCGCGAGGTCGTTTTCACCTACGGACCATTGGGTTTTGTGATGGGCAAGACCTACTCGGGACTGCAACTCGGCAGCCTGATTGCGGGACAACTGTTACTGGCCCTGATTTCAGCTGGAAC
>JANMVS010000292.1:0-5484 GCA_031392885.1 Verrucomicrobiota bacterium | reverse complement strand
ACGCTGGCGGCCAGGTCGGCCATCTGCCCCGGCGTCACGGGAAAGCCCAGCGCCGTGATCTTGGCGGTCACGACCTCGGCGGTGCCGGCCATGTTGATGGCGAAATACTGGCCGGGCTCCATCGCGCACGCGGCGATGAGCGCCATGATGCCGACGCACATTTCCGTCACCATGGCGCCATAACCGACCATCCGGATGTGCGACTCGCGCATGAGCAGCTTGGGCGTGGTGCCGCTGGAAATCAGCGAGTGGAAGCCCGACACGGCGGCGCAGGCGATCGTGATGAAACAGAAGGGAAACACCGGCCCGGCGAACACCGGCCCGCTGCCGTCGATGAACCGGGTCAAGGCCGGCATCTTCAACTGCGGGGCGAGGATGATCACGGCGACCCCCAGCGCGGCCACCGTGCCGATTTTCATGAAGGTGCTCAGGTAGTCACGCGGGGCGAGCAGCAGCCACACCGGGAGAATCGACGCGAGCAGGCCGTAACCCATGAGCCACCACGCGAGGGAGGTGCCCCGGAGCGTGAAGACGCCCTCGAGCGCCGAGCCGTGGATGAATTGTCCGCCCCACACCGCGGCGAGCAGGGCGATCACCCCCAGCGCACTGATCAAGGCGAGACCGCGCGAGCTGTGGCCGACCGATTTCATGCCCAGCCCCATCGCGACCGCGATGGGCATCGTGGCGGCGATGGTGAACAGGCCCCACGGACTTTCCGCGAGCGCCTTCACCACCACCAGGGCCAGCACCGCGAGCAGAATGACCATGATGGCGATGATGCTCACCAGCGCCACGCCGCCGGCAAACGGTCCGACCTCCTCCCGCACCATCTGGCCGAGGGATTTGCCGCGCCGCCGCGTCGAGCAGAAGAGAATGATCGAATCATGCACGGCCCCACCGAGGGTCGCCCCCACCAGCATCCACAGCATGCCGGGGAGATATCCGAATTGCGCGGCCAGCACCGGGCCGACCAGCGGGCCGGGACCGGCAATCGCGGCAAAGTGGTGACCGAACACCACCCACTTGTTGGTCTTGACGAAATCCTTGCCATCCTCGTTCACCTCGGCCGGCGTGGCCCGCAGTTCGTCGAGCGTCAGCACCTTGGCCATGAGCCAGGCGGAATGAAACCGGTAGCTGACGGCGAACACGCAGCCAGCCGCCACCACCATCCACAGCGCATTGACCGGTTCACCGCGGGACCACGCGAGCACGCCGATCGCCGTGACGCCGAGCGCCACCACCAGGGTCCAGAGAACGGCACGCAGCCAAAGCGGGGATTTCATGGGGGGTGCAGGCGCTTTTGATAGGGCCGTAGCCCAAAACCTCCAAGAGCGAAATCCTGCAGGGTTGCCGGGCGACTTCAGCCGGGGATCGTTTGTAGGAGCCTGCTTGCAGGCGATTCGAGGCTCCCGTCAACGGACAACGCGCTGAATCGCCTGTAAACAGGCTCCTACAGAATTAACCGGGTTCCCCCACCGGAGCTTCCGGCGTGAGCCGACGGGCCGCCGCCTGCGCCATCAGACAGAGCTCCGCCGCCTTGAACGCATGGGCCTGGCTCATGGCCTTTTCGGTGCGGTGCAGGCAATCGAGGATAAGTTCGCCGAAGAAGCGAAACCCCACCTGCCCCGCCACGCTCAGGTGCTGCTCGCCCTTGTCGTCGACCAGGTAAAGGTGATCGCCGGATTTTTCGCGCGCGACGTCGATGTACTTCCGCAGCTCGATGTAACCCTTGGTGCCGAGAATGACTGTGCGGCCATCGCCCCAGGTGCCGAGCCCCGGCGGCGTGAACCAGTCCACGCGGAAATAATTGCTCGTGGCGTTATTGCCGACCAGCGAGGCCTCGCCGAAATCCTCAAACTCCGGCGTGTCAATGTTGGCATGGTTGGCCACCGCCGCCTGGGTCACCGTCGCATCCGTCGCGCCGCTGTAGAACAGGTACTGCTCGATCTGGTGGCTGCCGATATCCGTGAGGATGCCGCCGTAGCGCGCCCGTTCATAAAACCAGGCCGGCCGGCCGGCCTTGGGGCCGACGCGGTGCGGCCCGAGCCCGAGCACCTGGATGACCCGGCCGATCGCCCCGCCGTGCACGAGGTCGCCGGCGTGCATCGCGCATTCGACGTGCAGCCGCTCGCTGAAATACACCATGTATTTCCGGCCGGTCGCGGCCACCACGCGCTTCGCCTCGGCGAGCTGGTCGAGGGCGGTGAAGGGCGTCTTGTCGGTGAAATAATCCTTGCCGGCCTGCATGACGCGGCCGCCGATGGCCCCGCGCTCATTCGGGATGGCGGCCGCGGCCACGAGTTTGACTGCCGGGTCGGCGAGGATCTCGTCAAAGGAACGCGCCACCTGCGCCTGGGGATATTTGGCGCGAAATGTCTCCACCTTCTTCGGATCCGCGTCGTAAACCCACTTCAGCTCGGCGCCGGCCCCGATCAGTCCGTTGCACTGGCCGTAGATGTGGCCGTGCTCGAGATAGGCGGCGGCGAAGACAAACTCACCGGGTTTGACCACCGGACGGGCCTTGCCCTGGGGCGCGTAGTTCATGCCATCTGCTTTTTGGGCCATGGCGCGAGGAAGGCGTGGCGCGACTGGATTGGCAATGCCTTTGCCGAGCCGGCTGGGAACCTGCCGAGGCAGGGCGAGTCGTCCCGACGAGCCGTGTTTGCGCAACGGCTCATCCGGAGGATTCGCCCTACCCCAGATCAATTGGTACTCCACGCTTGAAGGCCGCGCTCGACATCGCAGAACCGCCCGCAAAGCTCCTTCCCCATTCCGCCTCCGGCTGAACATTAAACACCCCGCATGGCAGCAGCACCTTTAGGCTTTGGCCTCATCGGCACCGGTATGATCGCCGGCTATCACGCCCAAGCCATCGCCCACGCCTCGGGGGCGCAGCTCGCCGGCGTCGCCGGCCGCTCGGCAGACAACGTCCGGGCCTTCGCGGCCAAGCACGGCGTGCCTTTCGCCACCACCCAAGTCGCGGAATTGCTGGCCCGGCCGGACATCCAGGTCGTGTGCATCACCACGCCCAGCGGTGCGCACCTTGAGCCCGCGCTGGCCGCCATCCGGGCCGGCAAACATGTCATCATCGAGAAGCCGCTCGAGATCACCCCGGCCCGGGCGGATAAGATCATCCGCGCGGCGGAGACCGCCGGGGTGCGGCTCGCGCCGATTTTCCAGGCCCGCTTCGGCGCGGGCGCGCAGACGGTCAAGGCCGCGCTCGACGCCGGCCGCTTCGGCCGGCTGGTCCTCGCCAGCGCCTACATCAAGTGGCACCGCACCGCCGCGTATTACACCGGGTGGAAGGGCACGCTCGCCCTCGATGGGGGCGGGGCCGTCATCAACCAGGCGATCCATGGGCTCGATTTGCTCCAGTGGTTTGCGGGATTGCCCAGCGAGGTTTTTGCGTGGCAGACCCGCCGCGTCCACACCGCCATCGAGGCGGAGGACACCGCCTGCGCCTCACTGCGGTTCCCCGACGGCGCCCTCGGCACCATCGAGGCCACGACCGCCCTGTGGCCCGGCTGGGCGCGCCGGATCGAAATTTGTGGCGAGCACGGTTCCGTGTCCCTCGAGGACGATCACATTGCGCGCTGGGACTTCGCCCGGGCGGAGCCGGGCGACGAGGCCCTTCGCACCGCCAAACTGGACAACGCCCTGGGCTCCGGCGCCGGCGCGCCCAACGCCATTTCCTTTGCCGGCCACCTGCGCCAGATCCAGGACTTGATCGACGCCCTGCGCGAGAACCGCCCGCTCGCCATCGAGGGCCGCGAGGCGCGCAAGGCGGTCGCGCTGGTCCACGCCCTATACACCTCGGCCGCCTCCGGCGTGGCGGTGAAGTTATGAGGCGGTGGTATCCCCAAAGGGTAGGGCGCACCGGCCCGGTGCGCCGCGGCGGAGCGGGCCGCTCCGCCCTACCCTTTGGATACCCACCTTAAATTCATGACCCCGCCCGCCCCCCCCAACCAGCCCTGGTGGCGCCTGCTCACCCGCGAACACTGGCTCGTCTTCGGCGTCGCCTCGCTGGCCTGGCTCTTTGATTGCCTCGACCAGCAGATCTTCACCCTTGCGCGCGACGGAGCGATGGAGGCGCTGATCCCGGATAGAAAACTCGCCACCGAATACGGTCCCTACACCACTTCGGTTTTCCTCGTGGGCTGGGCCATCGGCGGCCTCATCTTCGGCGCACTCGGCGACAAGCATGGTCGGGCCAAAATGCTGACGTGGACCATTCTCCTGTACTCAATCAGCACCGGTCTGAGTTCGTTCTCCACCGGCTTCTTTGATTTCAGTGTTTATCGTTTCATTACCGGCCTCGGCATCGGTGGCGTGTTCGGCCTGGCCGTGGCCCTCGTCGCCGACACCGTGCCGGACCGCAGCCGCGCCCCCGCGCTCGGCCTGCTGCAATCGCTCTCGACCTGGGGCAACCTTGGCGCCGGCCTGCTCGGCCTCGGCCTCAGCGCCCTGGCGGTCCGCCACCTGCTGCCCTTCGGCCTGGCGCACTGGCAGGCGATGTTTCTGGTCGGCGCCCTGCCCGCCTTCCTCTGCGTGTTTGTCATGCGCCAGCTGAAGGAACCGCAAAAATGGATCGACGCCAAGGCCGCCGGAGAAAAACGCGGAGTTAAGTTCGGTTCCTACGCCAGTCTCCTCCGGCACCCCACCTGGTCAAAACACGCCTGGCTCGGCCTGATCGCCTGCAGCGCGGGCATCATCGGCCTGTGGGGTATCGGCAACTTTCACCCCAAGATCGTCGGTGATATCGTGGAGAAAACCTTTGCCGCACTGGACCTGAGCCCCGTCGAGATCGCCCATAAAAAATCCCACTGGCGCTCGGTCGGCCTGCTGCTGCAAAACGTCGGAGGGTTCCTCGGCATGCTCTCGCTGGCGAAACTCGCACAGGTCTGGGGCCGCCGGCCGGCCTTCGCCCTCGCCCTCTTCCTGTCGTTTCTCTCGACGCTGCTCGTCTTCAAATTCATGCGCCAGTTGGAGGACCTCTACTGGATGCTGCCGATCATGGGGTTTGGCCAGTTGTCCGTCTTCGGCGTCTATGCCGTGTATCTGCCCGAACTTTTTCCCACCAGCCTGCGCAGCACCGGCACCAGCTTCTGCTACAACGTCGGCCGCTTCCTCGCCGCCACCGCGCCCTTCACGGTCAGCCGGATCACCAAGCGCCTCGGCGGCGACATCGAGGGTTTCCGCACCGCCGGCATGTGGGTGAGCCTGGTACTGCTCATCGGCATCGCCGTGCTGCCCTTCCTGCCGGAGACCAAGGATCAGCCGTTGCCGGAGGAGTGAATTCCAACAGACCAACCACGACCGACCCACTACACCCCACCCCGATTTTCCAGGCCCCGTTAGCACAATCCGCCTATGGAGTGTTTTCAATCCCGCGTTCGGGGGAAATCGCGGGAGGGCCGGTCTCCGCACCGTCCGGGCTGACGCACCGGCCGCCGTCCGGGCTGGCAGACTGGCTGTCGCCCGCGG
>JANMVS010000232.1:0-3632 GCA_031392885.1 Verrucomicrobiota bacterium | reverse complement strand
CGGCGGCCGGTGCGTCAGCCCGGACGGCGGCCGGTGCGTCAGCCCGGACGGTACGGAGACCGTCCCTCCATCGATTTCCCGCGAGCACTGGTTTGAAAACACACATAGTCCAAGCAAGATCTGACCGAGTCTGGGTTCGAGGTTAGGGGGCTGGGACAAGTTTGAAGCCGCCAAGGCAATGTGTTGCTCACCGATAAATCAACCGCCGCCATCGCGCCCGAAGTTCGGACTTCGCTTCTCCCCGCCTTTGTGTTCGTTCTCCCCGGCAATGAGAGAGAAGTGCTATCGCTGTTATTGGCCCAAGACCCTTTGCTGGTGCGACCGCCTCCGGCCCATGGAGACGCGGACGCGGTTTCTTTTCCTGATGTCGCCGAAGGAATTCAAGGTCACCAAGGCCAACACGGGGCGACTGACGCATCTCTGCCTGCCGAACAGCGAATTGCACATGGGCACGGCTTTTGACGAACACATTGCCGTGCAGAAAACGCTCCACGACCCGCAAAATCACTGTGTGCTGCTCTACCCGGGCAAAACGGCGACCAACCTGTCGGATCATGCGCAGATTCCCACGCTGGGCGCGCAACTCAACCAACGCCGGTTGGTCGTGATCCTGATCGATGCGACCTGGCGGGGGGCGCGGACGATTCATCGGCTCAGTCCGAGCTTGCAGCGGTTGCCCCGGATCAGGTTCACGCCGACGACGCCGAGTCGCTACCGGATCAAGCGCCAGCCGCGGCCGGACTGCCTTTCCACCCTCGAGGCGGTGCACGAGCTACTGCTGGTGTTGGCGCAAGCGGGACTCGACCAGTATCCGCAACCGGAACAATTGCCGGAAGTTTTCCACCGGATGCAGGACTTTCACCTCCAGTGCGCGGCCGATCCCGCGCGGCGAGGATATCGTCATGCCAACAGCAAAAAGCACCTGCCGCCGGTCGATAATCCTGTTTCCGCTGAATAGCACCAAACCCCACTGAGGTTCGCATATTAGCCTGATTGTATGGATCGGGTGGAGGGTCCGCCTCCCGACGGACCGCGGCTGACATTCGGAGAGCCCGCGGCTCTTCCGCCGTCGCTCTGCGAGCTATGGCGGACAAGGCGGGCCGGCTCCGCCGCGGCGCACCGGGCCGGTGCGCCCTAACTGTCAGGCGAACGTGCGAGCCTCAATAGGCTCTGCCCGATTGGCGCAGGATTGCATTGGGTGCCGGGTTGGTCTTTGCTCGTCCTCGACCCCAACCCTTTCGTCCGGCCCGATGCCCGGCGTCAGCTTCCCGCCCTTTTGCTGCACTTTCTCCATGCTCGAACCCCATTTGACCGACGAACTTGATGCCTTGCGCGATACGGTGCGCAAACTGTGCGCCGCCGAAGTCGCCCCGCGCGCGGCGGCGATCGACCACAAGAATGAATTTCCGTCCGATATGTGGAAAAAGTTCGGCCAGCTCGGCCTGCTCGGCGTGACGGTGTCCGAGGAATTTGGCGGCTCCGGCATGGGTTACCTCGCGCACTTGGTGGCGATGGAGGAAATCTCCCGCGCGTCCGCCTCGGTGGGCCTGTCCTACGGGGCCCACTCCAACCTGTGCGTGAACAATCTCTTCCTTAATGGCAACGATGAGCAGCGGCAGCGGTTTTTGCCCAAGCTGTGCGCGGGCAAGTTTGTCGGCGCGCTGGCCATGTCCGAAGCCGGCGCCGGCTCCGATGTCGTCAACTCCATGGCCTGCTCGGCCGTGAAAAAAGGCGGCGGGTGGATCGCCAACGGCACCAAAATGTGGATCACCAACGGGCCCGACGCCGATGTTTTGATTGTTTATATGCGCACGGCGCCGAAGGACCAGGGCTCGCGCGCCATGACGGCCTTCCTCGTCGAAAGCACCATGAAGGGGTTCAAGACCGCGCAAAAACTCGACAAGCTGGGCATGCGCGGCTCGAACACCTGCGAGTTGATTTTTGATGATTGCGCGATTCCCGAGGAGAACGTGCTCGGCGCCGTCAACGGCGGCTCGCGCGTGCTGATGAAGGGCCTCGACACCGAGCGCTGCGTCCTCTCCGGCGGGCCGCTCGGCATCATGCAGGCGGCGATGGACATCGTGCTGCCCTACGTGCACGAGCGAAAGCAGTTCGGCGCCGCGATCGGCACCTTCGGCCTGATGCAGGGCAAGCTCGCCGACATGTATGTCGCGCTGCAAAGCGCCCGCGCCTTCAGCTACCAGGTGGCGCGTTCCCTCGACCAGGGACTCGGCCGCGCCGCGCGCAAGGATGCGGCGGCCTGCATTCTCTATGCCTCGGAAAGCGCGGTGCAGGTCGCCCTGGAAGCGATCCAATGCCTCGGCGGCAACGGCTACGTCAACGAATACGCCACCGGCCGCCTGCTCCGCGACGCCAAGCTCTATGACATCGGCGCCGGCACGAATGAAATCCGCCGCGTGCTGATCGGTCGCGAACTCTACGGCGAGAGCGCGTGAGCTGTAAGGATGCTTTGCTCGGGGTGGTGGAACGCGGCCTCCGCGTTTCAACTGAGTTTTTTACGAAATGATTTGGGTTGATCCGATCGAGTAGCGGTAGGCCTCTGTGCCTGCCAGGTCTGGGTACAAAACCGGTTCTTCGCTACTTTCAGTGGGTTGCCCTTATACCAAACGCCCCATTAGTGGTTAACCTTCGGGGGCTGGGGGGCTCGCGCAAATATTCACCCGCTGGAATCAGCGAAGAACCACAAACCCCGACAGGCCGGGACGCCCGTCGCTACGCCGAAAGACTCAGTTCAACCTAGAAAACGAAGTTGGGACACAGAGTACCCCGAGGTAAGCACAGAGCGCACAGAGGAATACCTCGAAAAGTTACGCAAACGCACCCAGCAGGTGAATTAATATTCGGTGATCACCACCCCGTAAGTATTTCTCCCTGCACTCCTTCCTGGCTCTGTGATCTCTGTGACGAGATCGATCTGCGGAATTTAGGGTCAAAGCAGCCGGCGCCGCCGACGGAGGAAGGGCAGGAAAATGGTGCCCAGGCCGAGACTGAACAGGGCGTAGGTCGAAGGTTCCGGGATCGGCGTAAAATCCAAAAAGATCGTGCTGCCGGTCTGCGAGAGAGTGAAAACAGTCGGGCTCAGGGTGCCGTTTTGAAACGTGGCCCCCGCGTTGATAGTGAAGGCGCTGGGACTGAAACCCGTGATGGTGCCGGCCGTGAGAATCGGCAGATGATAGGGCACGTACAAGGGGAGCGCGGCGAGGCCCAGCAGGTTGGTGGAATCGTAGGTATAAAGATTGAGGGTAAAGCCGCCGGCCGTCGCCGTGATGTTCAGGTTTCCACTGATGGCGAGCAGCGAGTAACCGCCGGGAGTGCTGGGATCGGGGGTCAGAGCCGCATCCTGCAGGGCCCAGTTGTAGGTGCCGCCGTTGGCAAAGGTGACTGTCGTGAAGTCCAAGTGGAGCAGGCCGACCGAGGCACCGCCGCCGTCACCCAGTGCGCCGACACCCGGGGCGACACTGCGCCCCGTGTCGAAGGTGATTGTCGGCATGCCCGTAGGTTGGAAAACCCCGAAGCCCATGAGGGCGCCGGAGGTGAACGTGGGCGAGTTGGTGAAGGTCACCCCGGAGTTGGTGACGATGCCCCCAAACGGGGCGTTGAGGGTAACAACG
>JANMVS010000229.1:0-2311 GCA_031392885.1 Verrucomicrobiota bacterium | reverse complement strand
ATGTTCTTCGGCGTGGTCATCATCACGGTCGTTTACATTCCGATTCTCGCGCTCAGCGGCATTGAGGGGAAAATGTTTCACCCGATGGCGCTCACCGTGATGCTCGCGCTCGGTGGCGCGTTGGTCCTCGCCCTGACGCTGATGCCGGCGCTTTGTTCGCTGCTTCTCAGCGGCAAGATTGTCGAGGGCGACAACTTCCTGCTGCGCGCTGTGAAACGGTTCTATGAGCCGATGCTGCACGGCGCGCTGCGGATGCGCTGGGCCGTGGTCATCGCAGCCATCGCCCTTTTTGGCGGATCGGTCTGGCTGTTCGGCCGGCTCGGAGCCGAGTTCGTGCCGAAGCTCGATGAAGGCTCGATCACGGCGATGCTCTACAAGCCCGTGGGGATGAGCATGGAGGAATCGCTGCGCACCGACATCGAAGTCGAGAATCGCCTACTCAAGGAATTTCCCGAAGTTACGCGCATCTTCTCCCGCATTGGAACGAGCGCCATCGCCTCCGACCCGATGCCGCCCAACGAGAGCGACGTGTATGTCTTCTACAAGCCGGTCGAGGAGTGGCCCAAGACCGCAGGCCGCCCGACCAACAAAGCCGAACTGCGTGAGCAGATGGAAGCGGAACTCAAGAAAATCAACCCCGACTACGATCTGTTGTTCGCGCAGCCGATTGAAATGCGTTTCAACGAAATGCTCGAAGGCACAAAAGCGGAGTTGGCGGTGAAAATCTTCGGCAACGATTACGACGTGCTCGAACCGCTGGCAAAACAGGTCAAAGAGATTCTCGAAAAAACGCCTGGCGTTGCGCAGGTCGAATACGAGACGGAAGGCCGCACGCCCCAGCTTCAAATCAACGTGAAACGTGACGTTCTCCGCCGCTACAACCTCCAAGCCGGCCAAGTGAACAACGCGGTCAGCGCGGCCCTCGCCGGAGAAGAGGCAGGCGTAATCGTCCAGGGCAATCGACGTTACGATATTGTCGTGCGAATGCCCGAAAGCCTCCGGGCTGACGACGCCGAGATCCAGAAACTCCCTGTGCGCGTAGGCGACGCCGGGCTACTGCCCTTGGGCAAACTCGTGGAGTTCACGACGCTCAAGACCGTGGAGCCCATACAACGCGAAGACGGCCAACGCCGTGCCGCGCTGATGGTGAACCTGAAGGTTCGCGACATCGAAGGCTACGTGCGCGCCGCCGAGCAGGCGATCCGCGAGCAGGTAAAAATGCCCGAAGGCTACATCGTGCAATTCGGCGGTCAGTTTCAGAACCTGCAGGATGCGCGCGCCCGCCTCGCGGTTGTCGTCCCGTCGGCGCTGGCGCTGATCTTTGTCCTTATCTTCCTCGCGTTCGGCTCGCTGCGTCAGGCGTTGCTCGTGTATTCCGGGATTCCCTTGGCGGTCACCGGCGGCGTCGCGGCGCTCTGGTTGCGCGGAATGCCCTTCAGTATCACGGCAGCCATCGGCTTCATCGCTCTTACTGGCGTCGCTGTGCTCAACGGCATGGTGCTCGTCAGTTATTTCAACCAACTGCGCGAGGAGGGAAAATCCGTCTTCGATTCGGTGATCGAGGGCTCCCTCACCCGATTACGCCCGGTCCTCATGACCGCCGCCGTCGCGAGTCTGGGCTTCGTGCCGATGGCAATTGCCAGCGGTGCGGGTGCTGAGGTGCAGCGGCCCCTCGCGACCGTCGTCATCGGCGGCATTATCAGTTCCACCCTCCTGACCCTGCTGGTGCTCCCTGTCCTCTATGCGTGGGCAGAAAAGAGCACTCGCGCGCCTTCTCAACCTCCAGTTCCACAATCCTCCTGAAAACCAGTCCCTCCATCACCTCATGAAAACACCTCGTATCGTTCTCGCTCTCCTCGCTCTCGCCGCGGGTTCACTCGCGTGCGCCGCGGACCAAGCCGACCAAAAAGCCTCGCCCGAAAAAGCGAAGAAACCGCCTGAGTGGGCCGGCCTCTTCGGCGATGCCTCGCTGCCGTTGGTCTGGCAAAGCGCTTCCGCTGCCAGCGATAAGATCGCCGCTGCGCTGGCGGAAAAGAAACTCGACGGCATTCCTGATTTTGATTCGCGCCCGATTCAGATGACCAACGCGGTCTAGATAGAGGACATGCTAGTTCGGCTGCAACTGGTCGAAACGAGGTCCGAATCGAGGGAAGATTTCATGGGGTCAGGCCTGAATGGCGCTTAGATAAGCCCCGAGGGAAGAGAGCGGAGCTGATCATCGGAGACGGCGAGAAGCGGAGACGCGCATGATGTGACGGGGGCGACTGAGCAGCTGATAATCTTTTGTTCGGCGCTTTCGCGCGCGGGGTTC
>JANMVS010000223.1:0-9096 GCA_031392885.1 Verrucomicrobiota bacterium | reverse complement strand
TAAAATCGCCTCCGATCGCGACGGTCAGGGCGAACAACAGGGTGGAAAGCAGAATGGCGGCCGGTTTGATGGATCTAATAAGTCGGGCAAAAACTTCCCGGGCAACGGTAATCCTGGGGCAGGTCTGAACCGGGGAGATAGTGAGAACAATAGGGTCAGGCTTTGTGGTTTGTGGTTGACGATGGGCGCTGAGTGAGTTCTGCTGCCGCCATGGCACGAAGGCTGAGACTGGAATCGGAGGGAGGCATCTACCATGTGCTGAACCGGGGCAATTACCGCTCGGACATCTTCCGGTCGGTGACGACCAAGGCGGCGTTTCTGAAGTGTCTGGGCGAGGCCTGCGGCAAAACCGGCTGGCGGGTGCATGCCTGGTGCCTGATGTCCAATCACTATCACCTGGCAGTGGAGACGCCGCAGGCGAACTTGGTCGAGGGCATGCGGTGGTTACAAGGCACGTTTTCCAGCCGGTTCAACCGGCTGCGGGGAGAACGCGGGCATCTGTTCCAAGGCCGATACAAGGCGCTGCTGGTCGATCCGGCGGGCGGGCTGGGTCCGCTCTGTCACTACATCCACCTCAATCCCGTCCGAGCGCACCTGCGGCCGGTGGCGCAACTGCCCGGGTGGCCCTGGTCGAGCCTGTCCTGGCTGGTGAACCCGAAACTGCGTTCGGCTTGGTATGAACCGGGAGCCGCGCTGGTGCATGCCGGAGACTTGAAGGACAACCCTGCTGGGCGGAAAAAATATCTGGATTATCTGGCTTGGCTGGCCGAGGACGAGCCGGCCCGCAAGGCCCAGAAATTTTCCGAGATGTCCCGAGGCTGGATCATTGGCACAGAGGGATTCGCCAAGGACATGGCCCGCGAACATGGCGAAGCCGCCGGGCAGGGGCGAAGACTGGCCGGCGAACTGCGGCTGGCGCAGCAAGCGGTCTGGCAGGAAGAATTGGAAAGGTTGTTGCGCAAGCTCGGCCGACCGGCCCGAGATCTGGCCAAGACAGGTAAATCGGCCGAGTGGAAGCTGGCCGTGGCCGCGACGCTAAAAACCCGGACGACGGCGACCAATCGCTGGCTGGGCACCACCATGCACCTGGGCAGCCTGCATGAAGTCAGCCGCAAGATCACGGCATGGACCCGCGAGCCCAATACCGACCTGCTCAAGAAACTCACTTGAAACACAAACCACAAAGCCTGACCCTGTTTATTCTCCCCTGCCTTGCTGACCAACCGGCGGCGGGCTACGATCAAAACCATCAGCCGCGCTTCTGCCTGATGAGCTGCTCCAGTTTCAAGATGTCCGCGGCGAAGACACGGATGCCCTCGGCGGTTTTTTCCGTGGCCATGGCATCCTCGTTGAGGGCGAACCGGAAACTTTTCTCGTCAAAGGTGATTTTCTTCAGGTCGGCACCGCGCGCGGCGACCGGGTCGAGTTTGCGCCCGAGCGGCGCGGTGCTGGCTTTGAGTTCGCCCAACAACTGCGGGCTGATGGTCAGCAGGTCGCAGCCGGCCAGTTCGGTGATCTCGCCCTTGTTGCGGAAGGATGCGCCCATGACCTCGGTGGCGTGGCCGAATTTCTTGTAGTAGGTGTAGATTTCCGTGACGGACTTGACGCCCGGGTCCTCGGTCGGGGCGTAATCCTTGCCCGTGTTTTTTTTATGCCAGTCCAGAATGCGGCCGACGAAGGGCGAGATCAGCTGGACCTTGGCCTCGGCGCAGGCCACGGCCTGGGCAAAGGAGAAGAGCAGGGTCAGGTTGCAGTTGATCCGATCCTGATGCAGCAGCTCAGCGGCCTTGATGCCTTCCCAGGTGGCGGCGAGCTTGATCAGGATGCGCTCGCGGGGAATGCCGGCCTTGGCGTAAAGAGCGATGATTTCCCGGGCCTTGGCGATGGAGCCGGGGCAATCGAAGGAGAGCCGGGCGTCCACCTCGGTCGACACGCGGCCGGGCACGATCTTCAGGATTTCGCCGCCGAACAACACGAGCAGCCGGTCGATGATCTGCTCCGTACTGGCGGTGACGCCAGCGTCCGTCACCGCCTGGTCCAGCAGATGGGAGTAGCCCGGCATCGCGGTTGCCTTGAGGATGAGGCTGGGGTTGGTCGTCGCATCCTGCGGCGCATATTCCTTCATGCTGGCAAAGTCGCCGGTGTCGGCCACGACCTTGGTGAATTGCTTGAGCTGGTCGAGTTGGGTGGGGGTGTTCATGGTTTTTGGGTTTGAAATATTGCAGCGGGCTTCGGTTTGGGATGGGGGAAACCACGGCGAGGTCGCCGTGGCTCCAAAAATTAAAATGGCTGGAGTGCGGGCGACCCCGCCCGCAAGGGAATTGGCTAATGTCTCGGGTAGCGATACGATTGGGGAAAATCTAGCGGGAGGTTAAGAGCGGCGGATGGGCGCGCAGATAATTGGCCATCCAGGCGACACCGCCCGCCTCATCGCTGAAGGCGCCGTCCAGTTGGGATTCAAAAGCCGCGTCCAGCGCCTTTTTGAACTGCGGGCCGGGCTGGTAGCCCAGGGTAATCAGATGCCGGCCGAGCACGAGGGGTTTGGGCGCGGCATGCTCCAGGGCCAGCCGGTGCGCCGCACTCCGCAGCATGTTGATGCGCAGGACGGTTTCCGCCGGCACCAGGGGAGGCCGGCCCAGGTGGTCGGACTCCATGACGGCGAGGAGTTCATCCAGCGTGGCGGGGAAGATTTTTCGGGCGAGCCGGCGCACGGTGGTGTCGCGAAACGCCGGCTGCTGATCGTGGTGCAACAGGTGGTTCACCACCAACGGGCGGACGGATTCGATCAAATCCAGCGGGGCGCCGATACGCGGCAGGAAGCTTTCGGCCAACGGCCCGCCGGCGGCCTCGTGCTCAGGACTGACCCAGCGCAACCGGCCGCGTTTTTCCGCCTGCTTGGTGGTGACGGCCTTGCCAAAATCATGGGCCAGCACACTGAGGGAGAGGAGGCGCCGTCGGGGCGGGGCTCCCTCGCGCCAAGCCGGCAGGCCGACCAGCGCATCGAGGCAGTGGCCGGTGTGGACCAACACATCGCCTTCGGGATGCCATTCGGGTTCCTGCCGCACCCCGTCCAAGGCGGCGATTTCCGGGAAATGCCGGAGCCAGTCCGCTTGTTTGAGCACGGCGAGACCGGCGGAGGGTTTGACTGCCTTGGTGGCCCACTTGTCCCACTCGCCCCACACGCGCTCGACCGGCAGCTCGGCATAGCTGCCACTGATGGTGCGGCCGAGCGCGGCGGTTTCCGGGGCCAGCGTGAAGTCAAAGCGCGCGGCCAGTTGGAAGGCCCGCAGCACGCGCAAGGGATCCTCGCTGAACGCCGGGCCGGTGTGACGCAGGATCTTCTTTTTCAGGTCCCCGGCTCCGTCGTGAAAATCGAGCAGGTGATCCTCGAACGGATCGTAGGCGATGGCATTGAGGGTGAAGTCACGGCGGGCCGCTGCTTCGGCCTCCGTGAGCTCCGGGTCCGGCGTGACCGCAAAGCCGCGATGGCCGGCGCCGGTCTTGGACTCGCGCCGGGGCAGGCTGAAATCATAGTCCGCCCCCTCAAGCCGGATCTTCAACACGCCAAAGCTGCGCCCCACGAGATCGGTCGGGCCGAAGGGCGCGAGCGCCCGGCCCATCGCTTCATAATTGAGGCCGTAAACCTCCAGGTCGAAATCCTTGGGCTCGAGCCCCAGCAGCCAGTCGCGCACGCAGCCGCCCACGAGGCGCGGCCGGCCGCCGGCGGAGCGCAGGGCGGACAGGGCGGCGTGCAGGGGAGGGGGGAGTTTCATGCCTTGGGCCACTGGAGGGCCTGCCAAACAACGAGAAACCAGCCGGCGAGAAGGGCGAGGCCGCCCAATGGGGTCACGGGTCCGAGCAGCTTGGGTCCCCCGAGCGCCAGCCAGTAAAGCGAGCCGGAAAAAAGAATTACGCCCAGACTCCAACAAAGCCCAATCCATCGGGCGTTGGGCCAGTTGCCGGCCCACCCGGCCAAGGCCAGCAAGGCCACCGCGTGGAGGAGATGGTAGAGCACGGCGGTCTGCCAGGTTGCACTCGTGCCCTTGGCGACGAGGGTTTCCTTGAGGGCGTGGGCGCCGAACGCCCCCAGCGCGACCCCGGTGAAACCGAGGAGACCGGCGGCGAGCACGATGAGGCGGACGGAGGGATGCATGGCAAAATCAGGGTATGGACAATAGCGTCGAAAACAAACACATCCATGGCTAGCCCGGATATTTCACCCTCTCCTCGCAACCGAAACCACACCCTGTGCCAAATCTTTTTCCTCATTCACGGCGGCTCGGGATATCCGGGCTAAGGACGAAACCGCCCGGTGGTTTTATTTCAGCCCGCATGACCGACCAAGCGCCGGACCCACGCGGGCTGAGAGTCGTCGAGCACCGCAAAAATATCGTGGCGCGGGTGAAAAATGCGGGCTAGCGGTTTCATGTCATATCTCCGCACACTTCCGGGTCTGTTGCTGACCGCCGTACTGGCCGCTCCACTGGGCGTGCAAGGGGAAGAACCGCCGGCGGTGACGGCGGATTTGATTTACACCTCCCGTTATGTTCACCGGGGGATCGAGCGCGCCGGCCCGTCGGCGCAGGCAGGGGTGGAGCTGGCGCACGAGAACTTGAGGGGCGGCGGCTGGATCAACCAGCCTTTGGCGAGCGGGGCGGTGCGCGAAAGCAACCTGAGTGCCGCTTACACCTGGCCGTCGGACCGTGGGTTCACCTTGGAGGCATCGGTGGTGCACCGTTGGTTCAGCGGGGTTCCGGGTGGGGCGGTCAAACGATCCTTTGAGGCCGGGCTGAGCGCCACGCTTCCGGCCGTCCAAGGCTGCACGCCGGGCCTGGCGTATTGTCATGACTTTCGGCTGAACGCCGACACCACGCAGGTTTCGCTGGCGCGCAGTTTCGCCCTTACCCGACTGGGGGCGTTTCTTGAGCTGGAGGGGTTGGCCGGCTGGTCGACCGGGGACGACTGGCGCCCGGACGCGATCGGGCCACCGCGGCATGACAGCTATCGCTATTGGAGCGGGTCCGCGCGTCTGCCTTACCGGATCGGGCTGCATTCGACGGTCATCGCCGGACTGCACTATGCCGATGCCAGTGGTCGTTCCGTCGTGAACGGCCCGTTTGGGCTGACGGATAGGCGTAATTTATGGGTTACGCTCGGTGTAAACCTCGACTTTTGAGGCGTTAAGCCGTCCCGTGGGGGGTTTCTCAAAATGTGAAAGGTTCGGGGTTGACAGCCTATGGCGAAATCCTTCCCTTTGGCCCCTTTCCGCAAATGAAAACCTATCTGGCCAAGAATGAGACACTGCAGCCCCCCAAGTGGCATTTGATCGATGCTGAAGGCAAAGTGCTGGGCCGCCTCGCCGTTAAAGCCGCCAATATCCTGCGCGGCCGTCACAAGCCCACTTACACGCCCCACGTCGACACCGGAGATTTCGTTGTCGTCATCAATGCGAGCAAGGTTGTCCTCACCGGCCGCAAGGAAACCGCGACCGAATACATGTCGTTCTCCGGCTATGTCGGCGGCGAGAAGTATCGCAAGCTGACCGACGTGCGACGCCAGAAGCCCGAGTTCATCATCATGCAGGCCGTCAAGGGCATGCTCCCGAGGAACCGCCTCGCGGCCAAAATGCTGACCAAGCTCCGGGTGTTCCCCGGTGCGACCCACGATCACGTGGCCCAGAACCCCGTAGTTTTAAAGTAATCCATGAGCGCTGAATCCTCCGTTTATCTCGGCACCGGCCGCCGCAAGTCCTCCACCGCCCGCGTCCGCATCGTGGCCGGCTCCGGTCAAACCACGGTCAATGACCGCAAGTTCGAAACCTATTTCACGCACGACAACTTCGTGCGCCGCGCCCTCGCGCCGCTGGTCACGGCGGACAGCAAGGACAAGTTCGACGTGATGGTGAACGTCGCCGGCGGCGGCATCAGCAGCCAGTCCGGCGCGGTGGCCCATGGCATCGCCCGCGCGTTGCTGAAGTTCAATCCCGAGCTCCGCGTCACCCTCAAGAAGGCCGGCCACCTCACCCGTGACCCCCGCGAGAAAGAGCGCAAGAAGCCCGGCCAGCCGGGTGCCCGCAAGCGCTTCCAGTTCTCCAAGCGTTAATCGCCCGGACTGGAGTCAGGTTTTACGCGAAGCGGAGCGCCCCACGGCCTCCGCTTCTTTTATTCGCGGTGGGTCCAATACCCCGGAGATTGCTCCGGCTTGGTTGCAGGGCGATCAGCCTGCAGGTTCATGATGGAGGGCCCGTCTCCTGACGGGCCGCGGCTGGTCAGGATACCAGCCCTCCATTTGCAAATGCCCCGGAGCTTGCTCAGGGGATCTTTACCAGGGGTGACGAAACTTCTCGATTCCCCGGGATGAATTTCATAATTTGGCCTCTCTCTGAAATGAATGTCGGCGTCGTTGGTGCGTCGGGTTACTCCGGCGAAGTCCTGGTCAAGCTCCTCCTCGGTCACCCGCAGGTCAATCTGTCGGCGGTCACGTCGCGTCAGCACGCGGGCAAATCCGTGGCGGCCATCATTCCCGCCCTGCGCGGGACGGCGGCCGACCAGCTCAAGTTCAGCGACTCCGTGCCGGCCGCCCTCGCGGCCCGGACGGACATCGCCCTGTGGTTTCTTGCCCTGCCGCATGGCACGGCGGCGGATTTCGCCCAGGCCCTCGTCCCGACCGGCGTCAAGGTCATCGACCTGAGCGCCGACTTCCGGGTGGCGGATCTCGCCACCTACGAAAAATACTACGGCCCCCACCATGCGCCGGGATTGCTACCCGCCGCCCGTTTTATCCTGCCTGAGTTGACGGCGGCGAAGTGGCAGCGCGAAATCAAGCTTGCGGCGGCCCCCGGTTGTTACCCGACGAGCACCCTCGTGCCGCTCGCCCCGTTGCTGCAGGCCGGTCTCGTGACCCGCGAACACATCGTGGTAAATTCCTTCAGCGGAGTCAGTGGCGCGGGCAGGAAGGCCGAGGAGCAATATCTCTACGTCGAACGCGCCGAGAGCGCCAAGGCCTATGGTCTCACCCAGCACCGTCACCTGGCCGAAATTGAGGAGCAGCTCTCGGCCGCCGCCGGAGGCAAGATCGTGGTGCAGTTCAACCCGCACCTCGCTCCGATGCGGCGCGGCATCGCCACGACCATCACGGTCCCCGCGGCGCCGGGGGCGACGCTGGACGCGCTCTACGCCACTTGGCGCACCGCTTACGCGGGGCGGCCGTTTGTTACCATCTTACCGACCGGTGAGACGCCCGACACCGCGCATGTCACCGGCACCAACCGCGTGGATATTTCCGCCGTGCACGACGGCCGGACGGGCAACTTCATCCTCACCTCGGCGCTCGACAATCTCGTCAAGGGCGCCAGCGGCCAGGCCGTGCAGATCATGAATCTCTGGTGTGGTTTTGCCGAAACCGCCGGGCTCGCCTGACGCCCACCCCGCTCCCATGACCCAACTGATTGTTACCCTGGATAACGCCGGCATCACTGATGTCCCTGGTTTCGAGTGTGCGGGTGTGGCCTGCGATATTCGCGAGAAGCATGACCTGAAGCGGCTCGACCTCGCGCTGCTTTTTTCCCTGCGCCCCTGCACCGCCGCCGGCACCTTCACGAAGAATGCCGTCAAGGCGGCCCCCGTGCTGCTCTGCCAGAAGCATCTGGCCGAGGGCGGCCCGTTTCATGGCATCATCGCCAATTCGGGCAACGCCAACGCCTGCACCGGTCCCGAGGGCTTGGTCGCCGCCGAGGCCACCGCCCAACGCGCGGCGGCTTCGCTTAACCTGAAGGCCTCATCCTTTTTCGTGTGTTCGACCGGGCGCATCGGCCAGCCGATGCCCATGCCGCGCCTGATCAAAGGCCTGGAGCGCGCGGTGTCCGAGAAAGGCCGCTCCGCCGACCACGGGCACAAGGCCGCCAGCGCCATCCTGACTTCCGATACGCGGGCCAAGACCGTGACCGTCAGCTTCACCTACGACGGCAAGAGACACTTCGTTTCCGGCATCGCGAAGGGCGCCGGCATGATCCAGCCCAACATGGCGACGATGCTGGCCTTCCTCGCGACCGACTTTTCCGTGCCCCGCAGCTTTTTGCAGAAAACCCTCTCGGAGGCCGTCACCGGCACGTTCAACTGCATCACGGTGGACGGTGACATGAGCACCAACGACACCGTGCTGATTCTGGCCAACGGGCACTCCGGCGTCAGCGTGGGCGACAAGAGCCCGCGCGAACTGCGGGTGCTCTTCGCCGAGGCGGTGTGGAAGGCGTGCGAGGCGCTGGCGGACAAGATAGTCTCGGATGGCGAGAAAATCACCAAGGTCGTGGAAGTGAAGGTGGCGGGAGCGGCTTCCGCCGAGGATGCCGAAAAGGTGGCCCGGGCGATCGGCAACTCGCTGCTCGTAAAATCCTCCTGGTATGGGGAGGACCCCAACTGGGGCCGGCTGGCGGATGCCGCCGGTTATGCGGGGGCCAAGCTGGTCGAGGCCAAGCTCGACATCCTCTACAACGACACGCCGGCGATGACGGCGGGCAAGCCGCACGCCGAGTTGAAGCCCAAGTGGAAGGAGATCGTGAAGGCGCGGCGCTTCACCATCACGCTCAACCTGCATCTCGGCAAAGCCTCATTCCGCCTGCTCGCGACCGACTTGACTGAAGGCTACGTGAATTTCAACAAGAGCGAGTAGGTTTTTGCTGGGCAAAAACCTGATGTTATCAACCTGCGGCGGAAGGGAACTCCGCAGATAATTCTTGCGCCCGCTTTCCGTTCATTGCCACATGTACGCACCGCTCTCCGGCGGGCGGGCGCTTGCCGTGCAAGCGCCTTAAGTTTTCCGCCGGCGGCGGAAAACTCCATGATTACATTTCAAAGCAAAATCCTCTTTGTCGGCTACGGCGCGGTGGCCGAATGCACGCTGCCCATTCTTTTCAAGCACATCAAGGTGCCGGCGAAGAACGTCACGATCATGGATTTTGAGAATCGCGCGGAAAAACTGAAGAAATGGACCGCCAGGGGCGTCCGCTTCGTCCGCGACCGCGTCACGGAGGAAAACATGGGGGCCTTGCTCGCGCAGCATGTCGGCGCCGGCGACCTCCTGATTGACCTCGCCTGGAAC
>JANMVS010000217.1:0-7782 GCA_031392885.1 Verrucomicrobiota bacterium | reverse complement strand
CCTACAGCCCCAGAGCTGGCCCTCGCGACGCCAGCTTACCGCTCGATCCACCGTTCAATCTTGGCCGGATTGCTGGGCAATATCGCCACGCGCACGGAGGAGGGGGACTATCATGCGGCGCACGATCGGCGGGTGAATGTTTTCCCGGGCTC
This sequence comes from Verrucomicrobiota bacterium, assembly GCA_031392885.1. GTDB lineage: Bacteria > Verrucomicrobiota > Verrucomicrobiia > Opitutales > Opitutaceae > Lacunisphaera. The sequence goes on along the minus strand of JANMVS010000217.1, from coordinate 7,630 downwards.
GGCGCTGTTTGAAAAGACGGAGCGGAAAGCGGATCCCCGGAAAAGCGCGTCCGGAGGCCGCGCTCCAACGGTGAAGCCGAAGATCGCGAATTGGCTGATGGCGGCGGAAGTGATGGAGACGGCGCGGGTCTATGCCCGCACCTGCGCCCGGATCGACCCGCGGTGGGTGCTCGAGCTCGGGTCGCATCTGCTGCGCGTGGCGCACAGCGAACCGTTTTGGAATGCGGAGGCCGGTCGCGTGCTCGTGAAGGAGCGGCGCCGGCTCTACAATCTGGAGCTGGAGACGCGCTCGGCCAGCTATGGGAAAATCAATCCGGCGCATGCAACGGAGATATTCATCCGCGAGGGTCTGGTGGGTGACACGGTCACCTGGCCGTTTGATTTTCTCGCCCACAACCGCCGGCTGCGCGAACAGACGGAGACCATTCTCACGCGCACGCGCAGCGCGGGTTACCTGAACCTCGATGAGGCGATGTATCGGTTTTATGCGCGGCACCTGCTGCTGCCGGGTAGGGCGAGTCGTCCCGACGCGCCGGGGTCTGCGGCTCATCCGGAGGACTCGCCCGGCCTCGGGATCAGCAGTGTAGGCGAACTGGTGGACTTCGTCCGTCACCAGCAAATGACCCGGCCGAAATTCCTCTTTCTCGGGGAGGATGATTTGCGCCCGCCGGCCGAGACGGAGCACAGCGCCGAGGCTTTTCCCGAGGCCCTGCCGGTGGACAACCGCGTGCTGCCGCTCGCTTACTCCTACCAGCCGGGCCAGGAAAGCGACGGGGTTACGGTGCGGGTGAGCCTGGCCGAGGCGGAGGCATTAACTGCCGCGGCGCTGGATTGGGCGGTGCCGGGGCACTTGCCGGAAAAGGTGGAGCTGATGCTCAAGGCGCTGCCGAAAGAGCAGCGCCGGGAGTTGATTCCTTTGACCGAGACGGCGCAGCAGCTGACCCGGGATCTGGCCTTGCTCAGCGCGCGCGCCCAACCGCCGACGCTGGCCGCCGCCCTGGCGGAACTGCTGTCTCCGCGGCTGGGCGTGCGGATTGATCCGGCGCTGTGGCACGACCAGACGCTGCCCGATCACCTGCGGGTGCGTGTCGAGGTCGTGGACAACCAGGACAAAGTGGTGGGGGCGAGCCGCAATCTTGCCGAGATCCAGGCGCAGTTGCACCTGCGCCAGCGCGATGTGAGCAAACAGGCCGCGACGGTGGACAATGCCGCATGGCGCGCGGCCCGCGCCCAGTGGGAGAGCGAGCCGGCCACCGAATGGAAGTTCGGCGATCTGCCGGAAAAGATGGTCGTGAGCGAGCACCATGGCGTGCCCGTGCAGGCTTATCCCGGGTTGAAGGCCATGGTCGCGGGCGCGGCGGTACGGCTGTTCGCCACGCCCGAGGAAGCGGTGGCGGCCACGCGCGAGGGCTTGCGCAAACTTTTTGAAATCCAACTGCGCTTCGACCTGGGCTGGCTGGAAAAAGACCTGAAGGCCCTGCGCCTGCTCGGCCCGCTCGCCGTGACACTCACGACTCCGGCGGCGTTGTCGGCGGATGCGCTGGAATCGATCCGGCGCTGGGTATGCGATCCGGCCCGCCTGAAAGGTAGGGCGAGTCGTTCCGCCATCGCCAAGACTATGGCGGACAGGCCCGACGAGCCGCGATCCTCGGCTCAGCCGGAGGCTTCGCCCTTCCTGCTGACCAAGGCCACGTTTGAGCGCGCACTCGGGATTGCGAAGCAGGACTTGCGCGGGCTCGTGCCGAAACTCGGTGACTGGCTACGGGAAACCTTCACGCTGCGGCTGGCGCTGGAGACCCACCAGCAACCTTACCCGGGCATGGCGGACGATCTGGCGGCGTTGCTGCCGCCGGATTTTCTCCGGCGCATGCCGTTCGGACGGGTACAGCATTTGCCCCGGTATTTGCGGGGGATGCAGGCGCGGGCGGAGCGGTGGAAGCGCGATGGCGCCAAGGATGCGCTCCGGGCCAAGGAGCTGACGCCGTTTGTCAAAGCAGTTGCGGCGCTCTCGGAGCGGCGGGCCGGCGGGGGAAAAGTCGGCGGTCATAGACCGCCGCTACAGGACGCGGCTGCGGAGAACTTCCGCTGGCTGGTGGAGGAATTTCGCGTGAGCCTGTTCGCCCAGGAACTCGGCACGGCGGAACCGGTGTCGGCCGTGCGGTTGGAGCGGGCGCGGGACGAACTGGGGCTGGGACACCCGGGGCCGCCGGATGAGCCGAAGAGTCCGGCTCGGCGGGACGACGCGCCCTACCTCAAGCCCACCACCGCGCCGGGCAAGAAAGGTGCGCCGCTCAAAAGCCTCGGGGCGCTCGATCAGCTTTTCCGGAAGTAGACCGTCAGCTTTTTGCGGTTGTGAGTGCACTGTCCTCCCGTATTCATCTTTTACCCCTTACCCATGAATACTTCGATCTCCACCCTTCTAGCCCAGAAGAAAAGCGGCATTTTCACCGTCCCCTCCACGGTCACCGTGGCCGAAGCGGTGCAGGAAATGAACCTGCGCAAAGTCGGTGCCGTGCTCGTGATGAACGGCCTCCAGCTCGCGGGCATCTTCACCGAACGCGACGTCCTGCGCCGCGTCGTCGGCGCCAATGTGGATCCGATTGTCACGCCCATCACGAAGGTCATGACATCCGAGGTGCTGACGGTGGCACCCACGGCCACGGTGCAACAGGTCATGGATATTTTCACGGAAAAACGCTGCCGCCATCTGCCCGTGGTGGAAGCCGGCCAGGTGCTCGGCTTGATCTCAATCGGCGACGTCTCGCGTTGGGTGGCGAATAGCCACCGCGCCGAGGCGGAATCGCTGCGCCAATATATTTCCGGCGGACTTTCGACGTAAGGTTGACCGGGGCAGCCCGGCGCCGGGACTGACGGGGAAGGACTATTCCCTTGCGCAGGACGAGCGCGCTGTGGCTTGCTTGCGGGCATGGCCCCGCCGCTTCCTCCTCTCCGACCGGCGGTCGCGGTTAGTCACGGCATCGACCGCCGGGTCGAGAGTGAACTGACCCGGCTCCTTTTCCGTTCGGTGGGCTTCGGGCTGTACTCCAACTATGTGCTGGCGCTCACCATGGTCGCGGGCCTGTGGAGTTATTTTCCCAGTCGGCTCTTGTTGGGTTGGTTGGCCGTGGTGTTGGCGGTGGCCACCGGGCGGCTTGTGGCCAACCATCTGTTCCTGCGGGGCGATTACGTGGATGGACGCTTGGTCCGGTGGCGCCAACGATTCGTGATCGGCGTGATCGCCTCGGGTCTCGTGTGGGGCGTCGGATTTTGGATTTTTCTCGATACGGATGCTTTGCTCCCGCGCTGTCTCGTCATCTTCATCGCGGCGGGCATGAGTGCCGGGGCGGTGCGGACGCTCGCCTCGGTCTGGCTGGCCTACATGCTCTACGTGGGTTTGACGCTAACGCCGGCGGTGATCCGCTTCATCCAGTATCCCGAAGCGGGCATGTGGACCCTGGCGGCCTGTACGTTCACGTATGCGCTGTTTCTCATCCACACGGCGCGGTTGCACCACGAGGACCTGCGCAAACTTTATCGGCTGATCTTCGAGAACGAGCAGTTGGTCACCACCCTGAGCGACGCCAAGCACCGCGCCGAGGCGGCCAACCAGGCCAAGACCGAATTTCTGGCGAATATGAGCCACGAGATTCGCACGCCCATGAATGGGGTGGTCGGCATGCTGCAGCTGCTCCGCGATACGCCCCTGACCGAGGACCAGCAGCAGCAGATCGACATCGCGGGCCATTCGGCCGACACGCTGCTGCGGCTGCTGGATGATATTCTCGACCTGACCAAGGTGGAGAGCGGCCAGCTGGAGTTTGAGGAAGTTGATTTCTCGCCGGCCGAACTGGCCGAGGAAGTGGCGGCGCTGGTGAGCACGCAGGGCGACGAGAAGAACCTGCCGGTCCACTGCCGGCCGGGCCCGAACCTGCCGGCCCAGGTGACCGGCGATCCGTTGCGGTTGCGGCAAGTGCTGCTCAACCTGATGGGCAATGCGGTGAAGTTCACCGAGCAGGGCTCGGTGGAAATTTTACTCGAGCTGGTGAAGGTGGACGCCTATCTGGCCGTGTTGCGCTTCCGGATCAAGGACACCGGCATCGGGATGGACGCGGCGACCCAGGCCAAGCTGTTCCAGAAATTCAGCCAGGGCGACAGCTCAATTACCCGGCGCTACGGCGGCTCGGGTCTCGGACTTGCCATCTCGCAAGGCTTGGTGCGCTGCATGGGCGGTGAGATCAAGGTGCAAAGCACGCCGGGGGCGGGGTCGGAATTTTATTTTGACCTGCCCCTGCCTCTGGCCGGGTTGTCGCGACCGGTCAGCGCGGCTCCATTTCTCGCCGGGCCGCCGTTGCGCGGGCGGGTGCTGGTCGTGGATGACGACTGGGGCAGCCAGCGCGTGGTCGAGATGTTTTTGCGCAAGCTCGGGCTTGAGCTGGTGGTCGTGGACAATGGGGCCGAGGGCATCGAGCAGGCGTCGCGCCATAAATGGGCGGCGGTGCTCATGGATCTCCAGATGCCGGGCCTGGACGGCTTGGAGACCGTGCGCTGCATTCGCCAGCGGCTGGAAGGCCGGCCGCTGCCCATCATTGCCGTGACCGCGAAGGTGCGGCCGGAAGACCGGCGGGCGAGCCAGGAGGCCGGCATGGATGATTTCCTGACCAAGCCCGTGCGGCAGGACGAACTGCGGGCCTGCCTGGAGCGCTGGATCAAGCCCGTCAAGTAGCCGCGCGGCCTGCGACGCGGTGCGGGGTTGTTTTTTCGACCAGGAGAACCATGCTGCCGGCATGAAACCTACTCTTTTCCTGCTCACCGCATTGAGTGCGGCCGCGGCGTTGCCGCTTCCAGCCAAGCTGATCACCCAGCCGGTGGCTTACGAACACGCCGGGGTAAAACTCGCGGGTTACCTCGCCTATGATGATACCAAGGTCTCCGCGGCTAAACCGGCGCCCGGCGTATTAGTGGTGCCCGAGTGGTGGGGCCTGACCGACTACGCCAAGGGCCGGGCCGACCAGCTCGCGAAGCTGGGTTACGTGGCGTTCGCGGCCGATATGTATGGCGCCGGCGTCACGACGACCGAGGCCAAAAAAGCCGGAGAACTGGCCGGACCATTTTACGGTCAACCGCTCATGGCCGAGCGGGCGCAGGCGGGACTCGACCAGTTGGTGGCGACCGGTTTGGTGGCGGCAAATCGCGTGGCGGCCATTGGGTACTGTTTCGGCGGCTCGACCGTGCAGGCGCTGGCCTACAGTGGCGCGCCGCTCGCGGGCATCGTGAGTTTTCACGGCAGCCTGATTCCCGTCCCGGCGGAAGCGGCGGTCAAGACGAAGGCCAAGATCCTCATCTGCCACGGTGCGGTTGATCCCTTCATCAAGCCCGAGGAACTTGCCGCTTTCACCGCGGCGATGAACAGCGGGAAATTCGACTATCAGTTCATCAGCTACGCCGGGGCCATCCATGCCTTCACGAATCACGGGGCCGACCAGCTCGCCGTGGCCAATGGGCTGACTGGCGGCATCGGCTACAACGCCGCCGCTGACCGGCGTTCCTGGGCGCACATGCGGACGTTTCTCACGGAAGTCCTCGGGCAGTGAGGGAGCTCCAACTCTACACCTGCGCCAACTGCACCACCTGCCGGCGCGCGGTGAAATGGCTGCGCGCCCACGGCCCTTCCTTTGCCGAGGTTAGCCTCAGGATCGTCGGCTGGGTGGCGATGTGGCGGCCACTGGAAATCTACCTGTACGATTGGTGGCCGATCCAGGGTGACCAGCCCCTCTTTGAGCGGCTGGCCCGGATCCGGGTGCGCCAGATCCTGCCGCCGGCCTGAGCGGGGATTTTTTGTAACTTTTCGCCGCGGGGCGTGTTCTCTCCGCACAACTCCATGAAATCACTCATTGCTCTGCTCACGCTGGGGACTTTGCTGGCTGCGCCTGCGACACTCCCGGCCAAGATTACACGTACGGTGGAGAAGACGTTCACAGTGCAGCCCGGCGGCACCCTGAGAATTGAAACCCAGGGCGGCGACATCAAGGTGTTCACCGGCCCGGGCAACGAGGTGAAGGTTACCGCCACGGAGCGGATCAAAACCGACTCGGAAGCCAAGGCGGACGAACTGCTCAAGGAACTTGAACTGTCGATCGAGCAGCACGGGGACAATGTGACCGCCACGGCCAAGTTTGAGAAACAGAGTGGTTGGCATTTTGGTAACTGGCCGCCGGTCAATGTCAGCTTCATGGTTGTGGTGCCCGCCCGCTACAGTGTCGATTTGAACACCTCGGGCGGCGACATCGAGATCGCGAGTCTCAACGGACACGCCCGGCTCCGCACCAGCGGCGGCGATCTCAAGCTGGAGCGCGTCGAGGGCGAAGTCGATGGCGGCACCTCGGGCGGGGACATCCACCTGCGCGAAGGCACGGCCAACGTGAAACTTTCCACCTCCGGCGGTGATATCCACGTGGACCGGGCCGGCGGCGAAGCCGAGCTTTCCACTTCCGGCGGAGATATTGTGATCAATTCCGTGCTGGGACGCCTGACGGCTTCGACCTCCGGCGGTGATATCAAGGCCAGCATCGAAGGGGCGCTGAAGGGTGACTGCAAACTGACGACCTCGGGTGGCACCGTGGTGGTGGCCGTCGACAAGAATGCCGCCTTCGATCTCAAGGCCCATACTTCGGGCGGCGACGTCGATGCCGCGGGCATCACCATTGCCATCGACAAGGGTGGACTGCGCAAGAGCAGTCTGGCCGGCAAGGTCAACGGCGGGGGACCACAACTTTACCTCGGTTCCAGCGGTGGCGACATCCGCCTCCGGACCAACTGATTTTCACTCGGCAAGCTAGCCCGCATATTTCACACTCGTCACGAAATTTTAGCGGTGCTCGACGACTCTCGGCCCGCGTGGGTCCGGGACCTGGTCGGTCATGCAGGCTAGTGTGTGGGCCAAGGAAGCCAGCGCGAAAGCGCTGGCTTCGGCTTTGAGGCGTAGCGGCCGGCCGCTGAGCACGGAACGCGACAGGCAGGGCCGCCCGTCGCTACGCCGAAAGACCAAAACCAACATGCCGGTATTACTTTCCTTGCATGTCATTCTGCCCGTAGCGAAGAATCCATGGGAGGGACGGTCTCCCGACCGTCCGCGGCCCGTCGGGAGACGGGCCCTCCACAATGCAGTGGGGGTTCTTCGCGGCGCGCAGCATGACAGAAACTAAACCATGGGATTGATCGACACGCATACGCACCTCGACTCGTTTGTCCGGTCCGGCGAACTGCCGGTGATAGTGCAGCGCGCCCGTGCCGCGGGGCTGGAGCAGATGGTAACGATTGGCACGGATACGGACGATTGGACGCTGTATCGCAACCTGGCGCGCGAGCATTTGGGTTTCGTGCGTTATTCGGCTGGGCTGCATCCCTGCAGCGTGGGCGAGGATTGGGCGGAACGCGTGGCGCAGCTGGAAGGTTTTTGGGGTAGGGCGAATCCTCCGGATGAGCCGCCTCCGACCCCGGCTCATCCGGAGGATTCGCCCTACCCCAAAAACCTTCCAGCTGCGCCACGCGTTCCGCCCAATCCTCGCCCACGCTGCAGGGATGCAGCCCAGCCGAATAACGCACGAAACCCAAATGCTCGCGCGCCAGGTTG
>JANMVS010000194.1:0-2019 GCA_031392885.1 Verrucomicrobiota bacterium | reverse complement strand
TGAGCATTCTGAGCCACGAGCTGGGAAATGCCTGAATGTCGACGGGATGCCTGTAATCCTCAATCTGATGCAGTTTAGGTAACCACTAATCAGTTTCGCCAAGGGGCGAAACTTTAACTCACCCCTCCGACTGATCGTCTCCGGGATAAGTTCCGGGGGTCTGCTGATCGCAGACTGAGATTCTGCCGGCGATCAGCCGGCCCCCGAAACCTAGTGGCGGAGACGATCAGTCGAAGCACACCTTGAAGGATTCATCCCTGGGTGAATCCATTAGTGGTTAACTCTTCGGGGGCTGTGGCGGGGCTCGCGCTAACTTTCCCCCACTGGAATCAGCGAGGAATTAAAAATGGGAACAGGCCGGTCGCAGACCGGCCCCACCTCACTGCTTCGTCGCCAGATACTTCGTCACGTCATCACCGGACACGCGGCCGCCGGGGCCGGTGGCTTCGATATCGGTAATCTTCCCGTGCTCCAAGCCGGCTTCCTGCGCCAGCTTGAGGGCGCGGGGGGTCCAGACCAGGGCACGGAGGACGGAGGAAGGAGAAGCCGTTGTCGGCGTCGTTGCCGCTGGGCCGGAACCAGCAACACGGCGCGCGGCTTGCGCCGCGTCTTCGGCATCATGCTTCGCCGTGGCAAGAGCCAGGTGCTGGAGACTCTGGTCGGCGGTCTCCATCCGGAAAATGGTCTGGCCGGAACTCTTCACCTCACCCTTCGCGGCTTTGACCTCGAGAATCGTACCGTCGGCCGGGGACTCAAAATCGAATGCGGATTTGTCGCTCTCGAGTTCGGCCAGCTTTTGGCCCTTGGCGACCCTGGCGCCGGGGGCGACGACAATGTTGAGAATGGTAAGTTCGCTGACGGTGGCGCCCATGGAGGGCATGGGCACGTCGATGATGAAGTTGGACATGGAGTGGTTTAGTTGGCCGCAAAGATGCGCATGCGGACGGGGTGGTCAATGCCACACACCCCGCCCTGCGGGCACCGTGGGTTGATTTTTATCGGCCGTAGCGGCGGCCAGGTAATTCGGTAGGGGCCGTTGCCCTCAACGGCCCAAGGGCGCTTGGGGGCAAGCGCCCCTACCTCGTCCGCCCGACCCTCACTCCCTGACCGCCCGCCACACCGCGAGGCACGATTCGATCAGCGCGGGCAACTCGGCGGTCGGAATCTGGTTGGGGCCGTCGGAAATCGCCTTCGCGGGATTGGGATGGGTCTCGATGAAGAGCCCGTCCGCGCCCGCCGCGAGCGCGGCCCGGGCCAGCGGCGGCACGAATTCGCGCCGCCCACCCGTCTGGCCGCCAGCGGCGCCGGGCTGCTGCACACTGTGCGTGGCGTCGAAAATCACCGGCGTCCCGAGCGCCTTCATCTGCGCGAACGAACGCATGTCGACGACGAGATTCTGATAGCCAAAAGTCGTGCCGCGCTCCGTCTGCCAGATCTCCTTCGCCTTGCCTTGTTTCAACTTGCTGACGACGAATTCCATCTCCTGCGGCGAAAGGAACTGGCCCTTCTTGACGTTGACGACGCGACCGGTCGCAGCGGCGGCCAGGAGCAGGTCGGTTTGCCGGCAGAGAAACGCCGGAATCTGGAGCACGTCGCACACCTCGGCGACGGCGGCGGCCTGCTGGCGCTCGTGGAAATCAGTGACGACGGGAAACCCGTAGTCCTTTTTCATCAGCGCGAGCAGCGCGAGGCCCTCGGCCAGGCCCGGACCGCGGTCGCCGCCGAGCGAGGTGCGGTTGGCCTTGTCGAACGATCCCTTGAAAATGATGGCCAGCTCCGGATGTTGCTTCGCGAGCTTCGTGAGGGTCGACGCCGCCGCCCGGCAGACCTTTTCGTTCTCCAGCGAGCACGGGCCGGCGATCAGGAGAAGTTTTTTCGGGTTGAAGAGCATGAGGGGCCGGTCGGTAGGATGGTAGGGCGAGCCGTCCCCGACGAGCCGAATCTTAGCCGGACTCAGGCAATAGAGGGCACCACGAAAAACACGACCAGCGCCAACAGAATGTTGCGCCCATGGTCGAC
>JANMVS010000182.1:0-10378 GCA_031392885.1 Verrucomicrobiota bacterium | reverse complement strand
CGGCGGCCTGACCGTCATCGCCAACGCGCCCAATCCCGCCGGCCAGTCGATTTTGGCGCGTTATTTTACCGACGGGGTCTCGCCGCTGGGCCTGTTTCTTGGCGCGCTGTTTCCCACCCTGATCGTCGCGTTCTCGTTCATGGTGCTCTGAGGCGGCCGGTGCGTCAGCCCGGGCGGTACGGAGACCGCCCCTCCAAAAATTTCATGCTGCAGCGGGTTTGAAGACACGCCCTGGTTTGTCGGGTAGGGCGCACCGCCGAGGCTTTGCACTCGTTGCCGGCCCGGTGCGCCACGGCGGAGCGGGCCGCTCCGCCCCACCTCGCGCCTCGTGCTATCAGCCAATTGCACGAGGCTCACTAGCCCGGATATTTCACACTCTGCTCGCAACCGAAACCACACCCTGGGCCAAATCTTTTTCCGCATTCACGGCTGCTCGGGATATCCGGGCTAGGTCAGTTCCGCCGGACCGGGGTGCCGGGCCGTGCGCCGGTGAGTTGACCGGCGCGGATCACCGGCACGCCATTGACAATGACATCGCTGAAGCCGGTCGCGTAGTGGTGCGGGTCGGCGAAAGTGGAGGGATCACTGACGGTGGCGGGATCAAAGATGACGATGTCCGCGATACTGCCCGGCGCGAGCAGGCCCCGGCCGGCGAGCCGGAAGGTCCGGGCCGGCAGTGAAGTCATTTTGCGTACCGCGTCCTCCAGGGTGAGCAGTTGCTGTTCGCGGACGTAACGGCCCAGGACGCGGGCATTGTTGCCGTAGCCGCGCGGGTGCGGGACGGCGTCGCCAAACTTTCGCGGGCTGGAGTCGGAAGCCACCATCGTCAGGGGATGCGCGAGGAATTTTTTCAGGTCAGCCTCATCCAGGCCATGGAAGACGGCCGCCGCGCCGCCGCGCGCCTCGATCTCCAGGATGGTCTCAAGCTGGTCGTCGAGGGTGGCGCGGCCGCGTTGGATCAGGGCGGCCTCCGGGACGGTTTTGCCGTTGAGCTTCGGGTCCGCTTCGAAGTTGGCGATCACGGCAAAGGTAAAGTCGGAATATTTGTTCTGCTGCAGCGAAGCCTTCATTTCGGCGATTAGGCGGGCTTTCGCGGCGGGGTCGGCGAGCCGCTCCCGGAAGCGCTCGGGGCCGCCTGCGAGGGCCTCCTCGGAAATCCGCGAACCCAGGCTGGTGCTGGAGGCGGTGTAGACATATTGGTCGTGGGTGACGGTGAGCCCCTCGGCGCGGGCGCGGTCGAGATAAGCGAGGATCTGATCGGCCCGGCCCCACGCCGAAGGTCCGGCCAGCTTGAGATGGGAAACCTCAATTGGAATATGGGCCTCGCGGGCGATGCGGGTGATCTCATCCAGGGCCTCGGTAATCCGCCAGTTTTCGTACCGCATGTGGCTGGCGTAGATGCCGCCATGTTTGGCCGCGACCTTGGCCAACTCGACGATTTCCTCCGTCTTGGCAAAGACGCCGGGTAAATAGATCAAGCCGGTGCTCAGGCCGACGGCGCCATCCTGCATCGCGCGATCCACCAATGCTCGCATCCGGTCGAGCTCGGTCGCGGTCGGCGGCCGGGCGATGCTACTGCCCAGCACTGCAAGCCGGACGGTGCCATGGCCGATCAGCGTCGCGACATTGACGGCCACCTTGGTCCGTTCGAGTTCGGCGAAGAAGGCGGCCACGTCCAGCTTGGACCCGCCGCAATTGCCCGTGATGATCGTGGTCACGCCCATCCGGAGGAAATTCTCAGCCAGGGGCAGCTCGGCGATGTCCTCGGAATGGGTGTGCACGTCTATGAAGCCCGGGGCCACCACGTGACCCGCGGCGTCGATCTCGGTCCGGCCGTGGCCTGCGATCGGGCCGATGGCCACAATGCGGCCGGCGTTGACCGCGAGATCCCCCGCGAAGGCAGCGTGACCGGTGCCGTCGATGATCCGGCCGTGCCGGATGATCAGGTCATAGTCTGCCGCCGCAGCGGCGAGGCGGGCCAGCAGCAGGAAGCAGAGGAAACCGGACAGGCGCATAGAGGAGCAGGACGGAAAAAAGCCCGCGGTGGCGACCACGGGCAAGGGAGCTTACGGGAAGAGGCCGCGCTTGGCCTTGGCCTCGGCGACGCGGGCGATGCCGAGCACGAGGGCGGCGGTGCGTCGGCTGCAGCCGTATTTTTTCTGGGTTTCATCCACCGAGGCCTTGGCCTTGGCGAGCATCCGGTAGAGTTTGTCGAACACCTCGCCCTTCGTCCAATAGTAGTTCTGCAGATTTTGCAGCCATTCGAAGTAGGAAACGATGACACCGCCGGAATTGCAGAGCACGTCGGGAATCAGGTCGATGTCGCCGCGCTCGGTGATGATCTGGTCCGCCTCGTTGGTCGTCGGGCCGTTGGCGCCCTCGGCGAGCATGCGGCATTTTAATTTTCGGGCGTTTTTCTCGGTGATCACCCGCTCGAGTGCCGCCGGAATCAGGACCGTGCAGGGCAGCTCCAGCAACTCCTCGTTGGTCACCGCCTGACCGCCGGGGAAGCCCTGGAGGGATTTGTTCACCGCCGTGTAGGCGATCGCCTCCTTCAGGTTGATGCCCTTCGGATTGTAGATCCCGCCCATGTAGTCGGAGATGCCGGTGATCTCAGCGCCCCAGTCATAGAGCGCCAGCGCGGCCTCACTGCCGACATTGCCGAAGCCCTGAATGACCACCGTGGTTTTTTCGGGGGGGATGCCGAGGTCCTGGAGATAAGCTTTCACAAACCAGGCGACTCCTTCGCCGGTGGCTTCCCGGCGACCAAGCGACCCGCCGATGGCAATGGGCTTGCCCGTGATGACCCCGGGGTCGAAGTGGCCGACATGGTTGGAATAGGTGTCCATCATCCACGCCATCACCTGCTCGTTGGTGCCGACGTCGGGCGCCGGAATGTCAACGTTGGGTCCGATAAACGGGAGGATCTCCTGCATGTAGCGGCGGGAGAGACGTTCGAGTTCGGTTTGCGACATGTCCCGGGCGTTGACCACCACGCCGCCCTTGGCGCCGCCGTAGGGCAGGCCGACCAGCGAGCACTTCCAGCTCATCCACATGGCCAGCGCGGCCACCTCGCCGAGCGTCACATCCTCGTGAAACCGAATGCCGCCCTTGGCGGGGCCGGTGGAAAGGTTATGTTGGACCCGGTAGCCCTCAAAAATCTCGATATTGCCGCTATCCATTCGGACCGGCATGGACACGATGACGCAGCGGCGTGGTCTTTTGGTGCGCTCGCGAAGGCCGGCTTCCATGCCGATGATATCAGCGGCAATGTCGAATTGGTTGCACGCCTGCTGGAAGACGGGTGAATTATAGATGGTATGATTGAGTGCCATGGGGGGAGCGGGCAGAGCCCGGGGATGATTTTCCCCAAGTTGGTTGATTGGAGCGCGTTTAGCAATTGGCTTCGCGTGGTTGAATCAACTGAATGAAACAATCTTATCAGCCGCATAGTCCGGATGATTTCTGGGGGTCCTGGGACGAACTTTCTGGCGGGTGCGCCCAAGGTTGACCGGGGCACTGCGGCCCGCGAGAGCGGTTGCCGGTGAAGCCACGGTGGGGCGAGCCTGGCTTGCAATTCACCCGCAGGTGGCGAGCTTGCTCGCCAGGTGGGCCGCCCCGCCGCCAACCTCCCTGCAATCTTCCCCATGTCCCTTTTCCAACTTCACGCCGACTACCAGCCAACGGGGGATCAGCCCCAGGCGATCGACGCGCTGGTGCGCTCACTCCGGGCCGGCAATCGCCAGCAGACGCTCCTGGGGGTGACGGGATCGGGCAAGACTTTCACCATGGCCAACGTCATCGCGCAGCTGGACCGGCCCGCGTTGATCATGTCGCACAACAAGACACTCGCGGCGCAACTCTACTCGGAGTTCAAAAGTTTCTTTCCGGAAAACGCCGTCGAATACTTCGTCAGTTACTACGACTATTATCAGCCCGAGGCGTACGTGCCGACGAGCGACACCTTCATCGAGAAGGATTCCTCGATCAACGAGGAGCTGGAGCGGCTGCGCATCGCCACCACCAGTTCATTGGTCAGCCGGCGCGACGTGATCGTCGTCGCCAGCGTCTCGTGCATCTACGGGCTCGGATCCCCCGAGGATTTTTCGGCGATGCGCATCACGCTGCGCCAGGGCGCGGCGTTGCATCGGAACCAGTTTATCGAGCGGCTCGTGGAGAATCTTTACGAACGCAATGACTATGAGTTGAAACGCGGCAGCTTCCGCGTGCGCGGCGAGGTGATCGATGTGATGCCCGCTTACCTCGAGCATGGCCTGCGGGTGGAATTTTACGGTGACGAAATTGAGGCGCTGACCGAGTTCGAACCGGCCGGTGGGGCGGTGATCCGCAAAACCGACCAGTTCGAGCTTTATCCCGCCAACCAATACGTGACCACGAAGGGCCGGCTGGAAGCGGCCATTGCCGGCATCCGGGCCGAATTGGACGAGCGGGTCGCTTTTTTCGAAAAAAACCAACAGTACCTCGAGGCCCAGCGCATCCGGCTGCGGACGAATTACGACCTTGAGATGCTCCAAGAGATGGGTTTTTGCAACGGCATCGAGAACTACTCGCGGCACCTGACCGGGCGCAAGTCAGGCGACCGGCCGTTTTGTCTGATTGATTTCTTTCCGAAGGATTTCCTGCTGATGGCGGACGAGAGCCATGTGACCATTCCGCAGATCGGGGGCATGTATAACGGCGATCTGGCGCGCAAGCGGACGCTGGTGAACTTCGGTTTCCGAATGCCCTCGGCGCTGGATAACCGCCCGCAGAGTTTTGCGGAGTTCCAGCAGATCACGGGCCAGACCATCTACGTCTCCGCGACCCCCGCCAAATTCGAGTTGGAAAACTCCACGGTGGTCGCGGAACAGGTCATCCGGCCGACCGGCCTGCTCGATCCGTTGATCACCCTGCGCCCGACGAAGGGCCAGGTGGAGGATCTGATCGGCGAGGTGCGGCAGGCCGCGGCGCAGGGGGAGCGGGTGCTCGTGACAACCCTGACCAAGCGACTCTCCGAGGATCTGACCACCTATATGCGCGAGGCGAAGGTGCGCGTGGAATACCTGCATTCAGACATCGATGCCCTTGAGCGGGTGGAAATTCTGCGCAATCTCCGGCAGGGTCATTTCGATGTGCTGATCGGGATCAATCTCCTCCGCGAGGGGCTCGACCTGCCGGAAGTGGCCCTGGTCGCCATTCTCGACGCCGACAAGGAGGGTTTCCTGCGCAGCGCCACCAGTCTGATGCAGACGGCCGGTCGCGCCGCGCGACACGAGAAGGGCCGGGTGATTTTTTATGCCGACGTCATCACCGAATCCATCCGGCGCACAATGGAAACCGTGACGACGCGCCGGGCAAAGCAGCTCGACTACAACCAGGCGCACGGCATCACGCCGCGCAGCGTGAAGCGCGGTGTGCAGGCCAGTCTGCATGCCTACGATGGCAGGGAGCGCGACGACACCGCCGCAGTGGCCGAAACCGGTGACAAGGACGTGGCCGCCGTCATCGCGGAGTTGGAGGAGGAGATGCAGGAGGCAGCGAACAAACTGGAGTTCGAGCGCGCGGCGTTACTGCGCGACCAGGTGAATTTGCTCAAGTCCGGTGACTACAAGCAAACCGGCCGCCCGGCCAGCTACCGACCGGCCGCCAAAAAGCCCCGCCGGGGATAATTCTGATTCCACTGCTGCAGATATTTGCAGGATACTATCGCTGTAAATTCATTCACCTCCGAATCCGGCTATTTCACCCTCAGCATGTTAGCTGGGGACAGCATGTTTACTGGAGCCACAGCGACTCCGCTGCGGTTTGCGGGCGACCCCACGGCGAGGTCGCCGTGGCTCCATGAAATATCCGGGCTAAGGGCAGGCGATGCCGGAGGCTTGCCCCGGGGAGGTTCACTCCGTCTCTTCCTCGCTGCGGCTCTCGCGGCATTCGTTCATGACGCGCAGCCAGATTTCGCGCAGGTCAAAAAGGCGGGGCAGGGCGTATTCGCGAAAGCGCAGGGCGAGGGTGTGGGCGGCGACGTCGGGCTGGCTCAGCCGGGCGAGGGTCACGTTGAGTTCGACCAGGGCCCGTTTGAAGAGGCAGACGGCGAGCGTATAATCGCCCATCTCGAGCGCCTGCACGGCCTGCAGCACCTGCTCGTTGCCCCGATAAAGCGAGGCTTGCAAGGTAATGGCCAGCGCCGGGGGCACCCGGTCGGGTAGCGCCGCCACGCGTTCCCAGTGTGCGAGGAGGCTCTGATAGAGTGCGCGGGTGGCGATATAAACGGGATTGCGGTGCAGGGTGTACGGATCCCAGTCGCCATCAAAGGACGCTTCGGTTTCTGCTTCGGCCGGCTCGGCCGGCTCGGCTGCGGCATTGGCCGCCAGTTCCCAACCCATGCGGCGGGCGACCTCGTCGATTCGGTCCGGGGCGGCGGACAATTGATCGTAATGCTTGAGGTAGTCGCGCACGGCATCTTCCTGCTCGCCGAGGTATTTCATCCAATCGGCCTCGGTCCAAGCGAGTTCCCCGCGGTCTTCCCAGTCGTTATCGAACAACCCGTCGGAATCAGAATTGGTCATGTCAGGAAGGGACACTTTGAAGCGTCGACAGGCACTGTGCGCAGACCGGTGCCGCTGGCAAATATAATTCTGGTCATAGCGGCCGGCATCGGCTTGAGTTGCCCCCGGGCCGCCCTCTTTTCCCCATGCCTGAAGTGCATCATGCCAAGGTTATTTTCAGCGGCCGGGTGCAGGGCGTGGGCTTTCGCTATCAGTCCCTGCAGGTGGCGAGGGAATTTGAGGTAGCCGGTTGCGTGCAAAATCTGCCCGACGGTCGCGTGCAACTGGAGGTGGAGGGCGCGCCGGCCGAGGTGCGCGACTTCATTGGCGCCGTGCAGGAACGCCTGGCCAGCTACATTCGCCAGACGGATCTGACGGAATCGCGCCGCGCGGCGCAGTTTCAAGGGTTTAGCATCCAATGAGCGTGACGACCGACCATGCCTGCGCGGTGGAACTGGTGGGGTTTGCGAAAAGCTACCGCCGCGGATGGACCGGCGGAAGAATTCACGCCGTTCATGCACTGACGCTGAGCCTCCCGCCCGGGCAGGTGCTGGGCCTGCTGGGCCCCAATGGCTCTGGGAAGAGCACCACGCTCAAGGCCCTGGCGGGGCTGATTGCCCCCACGGCGGGGGAGTGCCGGGTCTTTGGCCATCGCGCGGGCAGCGCGGCCGCGCGCCCCCTGGTCGGATATATGCCGGAATCGCCGCAATTTTTCCCGCATCTGACCGGCGCGGGGTTTTTGCGGTATTGTGCCGGGCTCAGTTCATTGGCCGCCGGCCTGACCGCCCAACGAGTGGGGGAGATGCTGGCGTGGAGCGGGCTCGCGGCCGTGGCGGACCGTGCGGTCGCCACCTACTCGAAAGGCATGCAGCAGCGTCTGGGTCTGGCCCAGGCGGTCCTCCATGATCCGCCGCTGATTCTGCTTGATGAACCGGCGAGCGGACTGGATCCCGAGGGCCGGCTGGCATTGAGCCGGCTGATCCGCGCTCTCGCGGCACAGGGGAAAACGGTCGTGTTTTTTTGGCCTCTGGGGTCCCAGGCAGGGGCACTGTGGGACCGCCACGCCCGGCTCGGTCGCGGCCGGTTGCTCGCCGAGGGCACGCCGCTCGAATTGCTCGGCGCGGCGCGGGCTGCGATCCCGGAGCCATCGCGCCTTGAAAAACTGTATTTGGATAAACTCCATGCATCAGTGTGACGTACCGTCCGCCGGCGCCGCCGCTTCTTGGCGCCGCCTAAGCCTGATCGCCCGGCACACCCTGGGGGAAGCTCTGCATCTCCGGCTGACGATGTTGCTCGGGTTCGCCGGGGCCGCGCTCGTCGGCGGGGCGCTGGGACTGCGCGAATATAACTTCGGTCGCGCTGAGCTGAAATTCATCAGCGATTTCGGCCTGGGGGCACTCGGGCTGTTCGGCACGTTGCTGGCGGCGCTCGTGACCGCGCAGCTTTTTTTTCGCGAAATCGAGACCCGGTCGGCGTACTGGGTGCTCACCCGACCGGTGCGCCGCTGGGAATACCTGGGGGGAAAATTCGCCGGCATCGCGGCCCTGCTGGCGCTGTACACGGCGTCACTCGGTCTGCTGCTCGCCGGCCTGTTGGCCTGGCGGGGGGCGCAACTCGGGGTGGAGCCGCTGGACGGACGGCTGTTGCTGTGCGCCTGCGCCCTGCAGTGGTTCAAGATCACGCTGGTCGCGGCGATGACCTTGCTGGTGTGCAGCTACGCCGGCTCGGCGCTGTTCGCCAGTTGCACCGGTCTCTTATTGGCGCTGGTCGCGCACCTCCGGCCCTTCGCCGTGGGCGACCACCTGGCCTGGCTGCGGGTGTGGCCCAACCTGGCGTTGTTCGACGCGGAGTCACTGCTGGCGGCAGACCAGGCACTGACCGGGACTTGGCTGCTTGGGCTGGTTCTTTACTGGGCCGCCTACCTTTGTCTGTTTGGCGCGCTGGCGTCGTATGTCTTTCATGATCGCGAACTCTAAACCGGTCAGATTTGGCCTGACCCTGGGGCTGTTGTTGGCGGTCACATTTTGCCTGCGACCGCTCGAGCCGCGTTTGGCCGGTCCCGGCGGTGGGCGGGGAACGCAACTGGCTGGCCTGGCCGGGCACGGCGGCATCCTCGCCGTGTTGGGCGGGATGCGCGCGGTGGTGGCCGGTGGCTTCTGGCTGCGGGCCAACCTTGCGTGGGAACAGCGCGATGCGGCGGCGACGGCGGCGTTGCTTGAGCTGACCGTCGCCGCGGACGAACGGCCGATTTATTTCTGGTTGAATGGGGCCCGCATGCTGGCTTACGACCTGCCCGAGTGGCGGCTGGCGGGACCGGTGCCGGCGGCGCTCCGGCGGGGCGTCAACGCCGAGCACGCGCACCGGGCGGTTTTATTTTTGGAAAAAGGCCGGCAGTGGCACGGAGGGGACGCCGCCTTTCCCATTGAAATGGGCAACATCCATCTCCGGCGCACCGGCGATCTGGACGCTGCCGCGCACTATTATCGGCAGGCCGCCGCGCAACCGGGTGCGCCGTATTTCGCGGCCCGCATTCACGCGGAACTCCTGCGCAAACTTGGCCGGTCCCGCGAGGCGCTGGACTGGCTGCGGCAGATCCTGCCCGGTTTGCCTCCGACCGACCCCGCGGCCGGTCGCGGCGTTGTGCTCGCCCGGATTCAGGCGCTCGAGCAGGAATTGGCCGCCCCTTGATTCCGGCCCGACGATGCCTTTGACATGAACGTTCGAAGGACTAGGACTGCGAACCCACCCATGCCGGAAACACTGACGATCAGCAGGCCACCCATGCTCTGGGGAATCAAACCGCGGTTTTTTTCAGGACCATGGTCGCACCGGGGCCCCGCCCGGCCGACCCCGGCCCTTACCCTATCATTATCCTGCCCGGCCAAAATCGCGGCCCCGAACTGATGCGGGCGCAATCCTCATGGCGTACCTGGATGGAGGCCGCGCGCCTGCGGACGCTGCCCGCGGCCATTATTCCGGTGATGGTCGGCACCGCCCTGGCATCCGCCCACGGTGCGGCCCACTATGGGAGCGCCGCGATCTGTCTTGTCTTCGCCTTGCTGGTGCAAATCGGCACCAACTACGCGAACGACTATTATGATTACATCCAAGGGGCGGACACCGTCGGGCGCGTCGGTCCGCGTCGCGCGGTCGCCGCCGGACTCGTGCCGCCCCGCGTGATGCGCCGGGCCATGTGGCTCGTTTTCGCGACGGCGTTTCTGGTCGGCCTGCTGCTGATTCGCCCGGGGGGCTGGGTGCTGCTGCCGATCGGGGTGGTGAGCATCCTCTGTGGAATCGCGTACACCGGCGGACCTTTTCCGCTCGGTTACAACGGGCTGGGCGACCTGTTTGTCTTTATTTTCTTCGGCCTCGTCGCCGTGGCCACGACCTTTTATGTCCAGGCCGGATTTGTTTCCAGCGATGTCACCTCCTGTGCGGCCGCGGTTGGCCTGTTGGCGGCAAATATCCTGGTGGCCAACAATTATCGCGACGTCGAAACTGATGCCGTGGCCGGCAAGAAGACCCTCGTGGTGCGCTTCGGCCGCCGGTTCGCCGTTTGGCAATACGCGCTGTCCGCCGCCCTGGCGCTGCTCACTCCGCCCGCGCTTTTCCTTTATGGCTACCGCTGGCCGGTGTTGCTGCCACTGCTACTCACGCCGTGGGCCATACTGCTTGCGCGCCGACTGGCCAACTCGCGCGAACCGGCGGAACAGATCGCGTTGCTCGGGGCGACCGCAAAATTCCTCGCTGCGTTCGGCGTGCTGCTGAGCGCCGGGGTGATCTGGGGCAGGTAGGGCGAGTCCTCGGGACGAGCCGTTGGTTGGCGGCCGGAG
>JANMVS010000177.1:0-3619 GCA_031392885.1 Verrucomicrobiota bacterium | reverse complement strand
CGACGAGGCGGTGCTCAAGACCAAGTCCGAAGGCCGGGCCTCCGGCTCCAGCAATAACTACGGCAGCGAAGCCGGCCGGGCCGCGGCCGCGGCCCGCCGGATGGCCCTGCAAGTCGCACGCGATGTCGCCCAGGAAGTCAGCCGGGAAGTTCAACGGGAAGTCGAGCGAGCCCACAAGGAAGCCGCGGAAGCGGAGGTCACGGCCCGCGAACAGAAAGTCGAGCACGCCCACAAGGTGATGGCAGAAAAAGATGCCACCCGGCCGGCACCTCCCGCCGAGCCCCGCGCCCCGCATGCTCCCCGAGCCCCCCGGGCGGCGATGCCGCCGATCACCGGCGGCAAGATCGTCAGCGGCACCCTCAATGGGGGCGGCGTCGACATCAAGATCTCCACCATGAATGGCGAGATCACCCTGCGGCAGACGAAGTGAGTTCCGCATCCGGCCGGTTTTCACCAAACGGTGGAACCCGGCCGCTGGACGGGTTGGTGGGAGCTCAGATCAGTTGCTCGTCGAATTGAGCCGTTCGGCGTAGCGACGGGCGGCCCTGCCTGTCGGGTTCCAGGCCGGATATTTCATGGAGCCACAGCGACCTCGCCGTGGTTCGCGCGCAAACCGCAGCGGGGTCGCTGCGGCTCCAGAAAGAAGTTTGCCGTCAGCTCTCATTCTGAGGGTGAAATGTTCGGGCTAGGCTCCAATCCGGCAGACCCGCAGGCCTGCCGTCGGTCGCATGCGCCAGATTTGCCGGCGCCACGCGCCATCGCGGCAACCACCCCGGCCGGCTCCTCCAACTCCACGGCGAGACTTGCGGTACAAATCGAATGGGTTACGGTCTGATCCATCTCCCATGAAAAAAACTTCCCTCCTCCCCTTTCTCGCCGGCCTGGCGCTCACCGCCAGTTGCGCGCTCCCGCTGACCGCGGCCCCGGCCAAGACCGCGGACAATGTCACCGTCACGTTTCATGAACCGGAGAAGTTCACCGATGTGCTCGAGAATGGCAGCAACCTGACCAGCACCTATTACCTGGATCAGCTGCGGGACTGCCTGCTGACCGCCGCCGCGCCCCTCCTGGCGCGCGGCGAGAAACTGGCCATCACGGTCACCGACATCGACCTGGCGGGCGAAACCCGTTTCAATCAGCCGCACCAGATCCGCATCATGAAGGATATCTATGTGCCGCGGATCGCGCTTAACTTCCAGCTCCTCGGGGCCGACGGCAAGGTCCTGAAGGAGGGTGAACGCAAACTGGTTGATCTCAATTACATGATGCAACTGCGGCGCCTCGGCAGCGATCAGCCGCTTTACTACGACAAGCAACTCCTCACGTCATGGCTCCAGGCTGAGTTCAAGGCCAAGCACTGAACGGTTTTTTCAACTCACCTTCACGCGGACGGCTCCCGCCCTCCGCGTTTTTTTGCGCCCGGACCCGGGGAAACGGTGGTGGACGTGGGCGAGCCGGATGCGCTAGCTTTTGCGCTCGCCTATGGCTACGCCCAAGAAAAAATCTCCTCCGGCGCAAACTCCCGCCGGCCCGCTGTTCAACTGGCTCCAAACCCGCGGCGCCGGGGTCCTGCTGCACCCGACCAGCCTGCCGGGGGCGCAGGGTTGCGGGGTGTTTGACGAGCACGTGGTCCACTTCCTGGATTTTCTCAAGGCCGCCGGCATGAAATACTGGCAGGTCTGCCCGCTCGGGCCCACCGGCTACGGCGATTCACCCTACCAATGCTTCTCCGCCTTCGCCGGTAATCCGTACCTGATCGATCTGGCCGCGCTCATCCCTCTCGGCTTGCTGGCCGCGGATGAGCTCACCGCCCTCGCCGCCCTGTCCGCCGACCGCACCGACTACGGCGCGCTCTACCGGATCAAGCCCGCGCTGCTGGAGCAGGCCTGCGCCAAGTTCAAAACCAGCCGGCGCGCGCTGCCCTACGGCGACTTCGCCGCGTTTTGCCAAACCAACGCGCACTGGCTCGACGCCTATGCCTACTACCGGGCGCTCAAGGACCACTACCAGGGTCTGCCCTGGTGGGACTGGCCCGCCGACACCCGCGATTATCATCGCGCGCTCAAGTCCCCGTTGCGCCGCAAACTCGCCGCCGCGATCGAGCGCTGCCAGTTCGCCCAGTATCTTTTCTTCGGCCAGTGGGCGCTCGTCCGCGCCGCGGCCAAGGAGCGCGGCGTGGAAATCATCGGCGACCTGCCGATTTTTGTCGCCGGCGACTCTGCCGACGCGTGGGGCAACCCGGCGCTCTTCGAGCTCGACCCGCAAACCCTGCAGCCGGTCGCCGTAGCCGGGGTGCCCCCCGACTATTTCTCCGCCGATGGCCAGCTGTGGGGCAACCCGCTCTATCGTTGGGCGGCGCATCGCGCGGACGGCTACGCCTGGTGGATCGCCCGCCTGCGGGCCTCGTTCGAGCTGTGCGATATCGTGCGCATCGACCACTTCCGCGGCTTCGACGCCTACTGGCGGATCACCCTGCCGGCGCAGAATGCCCGCGTCGGCGCCTGGGTGCCGGGGCCGGGACTCGATCTCTTCCGGGCCTTCCACCGGGCGCTGCCCTCCGCCCGCATCATCGCCGAGGATCTCGGCGTGCTGACCGACTCGGTGGTGAAGCTGCGCGAGGCTTCCGGCCTGCCCGGCATGCTGGTGCTGCAATTTGCCTGGGGCAGCGATCCGACGAACGGCTATCTGCCCCACAACGCCGTGCCGAACTCCGTCATCTATTCCGGCACGCATGACAACGACACCACCCTCGGCTGGTATCAGTCCGCGAGCGAGGCCGAGCGCAATTACGTGCGCCGCTACCTGCGCGTCTCCGGCGCGGAGGTGCCGTGGGATTTCATCCGGGCCAGCTACGCCAGCGTGGCGCGCCTCGCCGTCGTGCCGCTGCCGGATATTTTCGGCCTCGGCGCCGCGGCGCGGTTCAACACGCCCGGCCAAGCCGAGGGCAACTGGCAGTGGCGCTACCGCGCGGCGGCGCTTGAAAAAATTTCCGGCGCGACGGCGAATTATCTGCGCGAACTCGCGCAACTCTGCGGCCGGTGAAGTCCGCGGCGCGAAAAAATTAATTTCGCGGAATTTCCGCGCCAAAATAAATCGGCACGCGACAGAAATATTTTCGTGCAACTGCGCGAAATTTATTGGATACTTCGTCATGGCCAAAAAGAAAGCTGCTAAGAAAAAGAAGAAGTAACGTTCGCGTTCCCTTCTCTCCCCTCAACGCCGGCCTCAACAGCCGGCGTTTTTTTTGGGCCAAAAAAATTGCCCGTTCCGACCCGGTAAGAATCCCCCGGGGGCCTGCCCCGGGGCATTTCAATCCCGCGGGGGGGTCGCCCGCGCTCCCGCCTGCTGCTCGCTGGAGCCACGGCGACCTCGCCGTGGGAATGCCTCCTGCCGGCCAGCCAAGCCGGAGCATGCTCCGGGGTATAAAGGCGTGTCTTCAAACCCGCGGCAGCGTGAAATTTTTGGTGGGGCGGTCTCCGCACCGGCCGCGGGGGGGGGGGGGGACGCCCCGCCACCAAAATAAATAAGCCGGGGGGGGGTTGTGCAACCAGGATTAAGCCCGAGCGGGGACGGGGTGGGGGGGGGGGGGGGGGGGGGGAGCAGGCCAGGGGGGCGGGGG